>CAZMKX010000030.1:11860-13847 GCA_964566375.1 uncultured Myxococcales bacterium | reverse complement strand
TACGAGATGCACCAGCGCTACGGCTCGATGGAGTGGAAGGAGCTGGTGAAGCCGGCGATCCGGCTCTGCACCGACGGCGTCGAGATCGCGCCCGCGGAGCAGCGCATGCTGCAGATCATCGAGCCGCGCCTCGCGGACTTTCCCGAGACCGCGCGCATCCAGCTCGACCAGGGACAGGTGCCGCCGCTCGGCTGGCGACTGAAGCAGCCGGACCTGGCGCGCACCCTCGCCGAGATCGGCGCGCGCGGCGGCGGCGCGCTCGCGTTCGGCCCGATCGCGCGCAAGATCTCCGACGCCACCGGCGGGGTGGTCACGCTCGACGACCTGGCCGGCTACAAGCCGGTCTGGCGCGACCCGGTGCGCGGCACGTACCGCGGGCTCGAGATCGTCTCGATGCCGCCGCCGAGCTCGGGCGGCGTGATCCTGATCGAGATGCTGAACGCGCTCGAGCCGCACGACGTGGCGGGCCTGGGTCTGAACTCGAGCGAGATGGTGAACCTGGTCGCGGGCGCCATGAAGCTCGCGTTCGCGGACCGCGCGGAGTACCTGGGCGATCCGGACTTCTCGAAGATCCCCACCGAGTTCCTGCTCTCGCGCGCGTACGGGAACCAGCTCGCGGATCTCTTGCGCCCGCCGCCCTTCTGGATGCGCGCGCCGTGGAACTGGGGAAAGCCCGTGATCCCCGCCACGCGCCGCGAGGCGCTCGCGCCGCCCAACGACCACGGGACGACGCAGATCTCGGTCGTCGACGGGCAGGGGAACGCCGTGTCGCTGACGCAGACCGTGAACACGCTGTTCGGCTCGCTCATCACGGTTCCGGGCACGGGCATCGTGCTCAACAACGAGATGGACGACTTCTCGCTGCCGGGCACGCCGAACGCGTGGGGCGCCGTCGGGCTCGGCGCGAACTCGATCCAGCCGGGCAAGCGCCCGCTCTCGAGCATGACGCCCACGATCGTGCTCGAGAACGGGCAGGTGCGCTACGTGGTCGGCAGCCCGATGGGCACGTTCATCATCACGGCGGTGCTGCAGTCGATCCTGAACAGCGTCGACTTCAAGCTCGGCCCCGAGCAGGCCGTGACCGCGCCGCGCTTCCACCACCAGTGGAGCCCCGACACGCTGATGATCGAGCCGGGCCACCCGCGCGACGTCGTCGAGAAGCTGCGCGACTGGGGCCACGACGTGAAGCCGAGCCCCTACCCGATGGGCGCGGTCCAGCTGATCGTGCGCGATCCGAAGTCGGAGACGTGGTTCGGCTCGACCGACCCGCGCCGCGACGGCGCGGCCGTGGGTTACTGAACGAACCGCCGGGTTACTTGACGATTGCGATCGTCGGTGCGTTCAAGCGGATCACGCGCTTGGCCACGCGCTTCACGTCGTCGACGCTGATCGCGGCGATGCGGTCGTCGTAGTCCAGGTGGTAGGTCGCGCCCAGGCCGTACAGGTCGTCGAGGGACAGCAGGCTCGCCTGCGTGCCGAATCGTTGCAGCGAGACGGCCTGGCTCCCGATCAGGTACGCCTTCGCGCGCGCCAGCTCCTCGTCGGGGATCGGTCCGTCGACGATCTGCGCGAGCTCCTTCTCGATGCCCGTCGTCATCTCGCCGAGCTTCGCCGGCTCGCCCGCGATGTACACGCCCCAGATGCCCGGATCGACCCCTTCCAGGTCGAACGCGGTGACCGAGTACGCCAGGCTCTGCTTGTCGCGCAGCTCCAGGAACAGTCGCCCGCCCTGTCCGGACAGGATCTGCGTCAGCACGTCGAGCGCGGGCAGGTCGGGGTCCTCGATGTCGAGCGCGAGGAAGCCGTAGACGACGTGCGCCTGGTTCTTCTTCTTCTCGAGCACCACCTCGCGCGCGCGCGTCGACGGCTCGGGGCGCGTGCGCGGCGGCAGCGACACCGGGCCGGTGCCCGGCCAGTCCGCGAGATGCGACGCGATCGCGTCGACGATCTTGTCGGGATCGACGTCGCCGACCACGCCGAGCACGCC
>CAZMKX010000030.1:10294-11760 GCA_964566375.1 uncultured Myxococcales bacterium | reverse complement strand
CCCGACAGGTCGCCGGCGATGTCCTCGATCTCGGTCGCGAGCTGCGCGGAGCTTCGCGACGTCGTGCCGCGCGAGATCATCTCGGTGACGAACGACGTCGTGCCCTGCGTCGTCTCGGTCTCGGCGAGCAGCCCGCCCAGGAACGAGAGCCGCAGCGAAACGAGCGGCACGTTCGCGTTGCGCTTCACGACCACACGCAGGCCGTTGGCAAGCTTGTACTCGCGGATTCCCTCGCGCAGCTCCTGGTACGGCAGCGACGCGGCCACGCCACCCGAGCCGCGCTCGAGCGCCGCGAGGAGCTTCGCCTGGTCGACGCTTCCGTTCGCGTCCTTGGCGGTGAGCGCGACCACGGTCGCGCGCTCCGGCGTCAGGTACGCTTGCGCGACGCGCTGCAGGTCGGCCGTCGTCGCGCGGCGCACGCGGTCCAGGTAGACCTTCTCGGACTCGACGCCGCCGGCCAGGATCTCGAAGTAGCCGATCTTCTGCGCCTGGCCCTGCATGGTCTCGCGCTCGTGGATCTGGCTCGCGAGCAGGTTCGTGCGCGCGCGTTCGAGCTCGGTCTCGGACGGGCCCAGGTCGCGGATTCGCCGCACCTGCTCGGCGATCGCGGTGACCGTGGGATCGATCTTGTCCGCGTCTAGCTCGGCGTCGACGACGAAGAGGCCCGGGTCGAGCGGCGTGTAGGAGCTGGCGTGGATGCCGTGCACGAGCTGCGCGCGGTCCTTCACTTCCCGGTACAGGCGCGAGCTGTCGCCGCCACCGAGCACCATCCCGAGCAGGTCGATGTAGGGCGTGTCGGGGTGCTGGAAGCCCGTGATCTTCCAGCCGACACCGAGCAGGGACTGCTCGAACTCGCTTGGAACGACGGCGGCGCGGGGCGCGGTCTGCTCGGGCTCGGGTGTGCGCGGGTGCGCGAGGTCCGCACGCGGCTTCGCGCTGCCGAACGACTTCTTGATCTGCTCGAGCGCCACGGCCGGGTCGAAGTCGCCGACCGCGACGAAGGTCATGTTGTTCGGCACGTACCACGAGCGGTAGAAGTCGAGCAGCCCCTCGCGCGTGAAGCTGCGCACGCTCTCCTGTGTACCAATGACTTCCTTGCGGTAAGGGTGCTTCTGGTAGGCGGTCTCGAAGAGCACGCGCGAGAGCAGGTTGTCGGGGGAGTCGTCGGAGCGCCGGATCTCCTCGATCACGACCTCTTCTTCCTTGGCGAGCTCGGTCGCATCGAAGGTCGAGCTCTGCATGGCGTCCGCGAGCACGTCGAAGCCGACGGCGGCGTCACGGCTCGCCATGGTGATGTGATAGACGGTCATGTCGTACGAGGTGAAGGCGTTGATGTTCCCGCCCGCGCCCTCGACCGTGCTCGCGATCTCGCCCACGCCGCGGCGCTCGGTGCCCTTGAAGAGCATGTGCTCGTGCACGTGCGCCATGCCCCACTGCTCGTCGCGCTCGTCGGCGCTGCCGACGCG
>CAZMKX010000030.1:0-10194 GCA_964566375.1 uncultured Myxococcales bacterium | reverse complement strand
CGTGCACGTGCGCCATGCCCCACTGCTCGTCGCGCTCGTCGGCGCTGCCGACGCGCACCCACACGTTCAGCGCCACGACCGGCGCGGAGTGGTCTTCGACCAGGATCACCGAAAGGCCGTTCTCGAGCGTGGCTTGCAGCATTCCGTCCTTCTTCTGGGTTTGCGCTCCGGGATCCGCAGGCATCACCGCGCAGGCGCAGAGTAGGCAAAGCAGTGAGATCCATCGGCTCCGGTGCAACTGTCCGTTCCTCCCCCGCCCCTCGGGGCGCATAGGATACGGGCGTTGCCCTACCAGACAAGCAGCGCTGAAACCTTCGACGACCTCGGCGTGTACGTGCACGTGCCGTTCTGTGAGCACGTCTGCCCGTACTGCGACTTCGCGGTCCTGGGCGTCGGGCGGCTCGCCGAGCCCGACGAGGACGCCTTCGTGGAGCTGGCGCTCCGCGAGTGGGACGCGGTCCGGGAGGAGGTCGCGGGGCGTCCGCTGGCGAGCGTCTACTTCGGCGGCGGTACGCCCGGCCTGCTGCGGCCCGCGTCGATCGCGCGTCTGCTCGACGCGTTCCGCGCGGATCTCCCCGGCGAGCGGCCCGAGATCACCGTCGAGCTGAATCCCGGACAGCTCGAGATCGCGCGCGTTCCCGCGCTTCGCGCGAGCGGCGTGACGCGGCTCTCGATCGGCTTGCAGGCGCTCGACGACACCACGCTGCGACGGCTCGGGCGTGCGCAGCGCGCGGGCGAGGCGCGTCGGGGGCTCGAGGCCTGTCTCGCGGCGGGCTTCGAGTCGCTCTCGGCCGACCTGATCTACGGCGCGCCCGGTCAGACGCTCGACGGCCTGCTGCGCGACGTGGACACCTTGATCGACCTGGGCGTTCCGCACGTCTCCGCGTACGCGCTCACGCTCGAGCCCGGCACCCCGTTCGCGCGCGCGGCCGAGGCGGGCAAGCTCGACCTGCCCGACGAGGACACCGTGCTCGCGATGAGCCGGCTCCTGCGCGCGCGACTCACCGCGGCGGGGATCGCGCAGTACGAGATCTCGAGCTACGCGCGTCCCGGCCACCGCTCGCGTCACAACCAGCGCTACTGGCTGCGCCGCGACGTTCTCGGCATCGGCCCCTCGGCCGCGAGCCTGCTCGGCGACCGGCGCACCCGCAACGCGCGCGACCTCGCCGCCTGGCGCGACGCCCTCGTCGCTGGCCGCAGTCCGATCGTCGACTCAGAGACCCTCTCGCTCGCCGACGTGCGGCGCGAGACGCTCTACCTGGGTCTGCGCCGGCTCGACGGCGTGCGCCGCGCCGACTTCCTGCGCCGCTTCGGCGCGCCGCCCGAGGCCTTCTTCGCCGCGGAGCTCGCGGCGCTTCGGAGACGCGGGCTGGTTCACGACGTGGCGGGCGCGATCGGCCTCACCGAAGCCGGAATCCTCTTCGCCGACGAGGTGTTCATGGGCCTGCTCGGCGACGCGCCGGCGCATTGACACCGCCGAGACGCCGCGGCTAGCCTCGACGCCAGTGAGACCCGCCGCCGAGCCGAACGCACACGTTCACGAGCTTCGCGAGCTGCCAGAGCGCCTGTCCGAGGTCCTGCTGGTGGTGATGCGGGGCTACGTCGAGAGCGGCCAGCCGGTCGGCTCGCGCGAGGCGCTGGAGCAGAGCGGCCTCGCCGTCTCGTCCGCCACGATCCGCGGTGCGATGGGCGAGCTCATGGACCTGGGCCTGCTCGAGCAGCCGCACACCTCGGCGGGACGCGTGCCCACCGATGCCGCGTTCCGGCTCTGGGTCGATCACCTTCTGCACGAGCCTGCGCCCCGAGGCGACGTCCCGCGCGAGCTCGAGCGCGAGCTCGACGAGCCCGCCGGCGCACCCGAGACGAGCCTTCGGCGCGCGGCCGACGTGCTCACGCAGATCACCGGCCAGCTCGGCTTCTGCCTCGCGCTCGACGGCGAACGCCTGCGGCTGGCGCAGCTGCGCTTCGTGCGCGTCTCGAGCGAGCGCGTGATGGCGCTGCTGGTCTCCGACGGCGACGTCGTGCGCACCCGGCTCGTCGAGGAGCGGGACTGCGACCAGCGCCGCCTCGACCGGATCTCGGCCGCGCTGTCGCGGCTGGTCGCGGGTCTCACGCTCGAGGAGGCGCGTGCGCGGCTCACGAGCGAGATCGAGGGCGATCGCGCGCAGCGCGACGCGCTGTGGCGAAAGCTCGTCGCGCTCGGCCGGCTCGGGCTCTCGTTCGAGGTCGAGGCGGAGCTCTACGTCGGCGACCGCAGCCGCCTGCTCGAGCAGCCGGAGTTCGAGGACAGCCAGCGACTGCGCGAGGTGCTGCGCGCGCTCGACGAGAAGCAGCGCATGCTGGCGCTTCTGGACAAGGTGCTGACGACCGGTGCGCTACGGGTCGTGATCGGCGAAGAGCTCGGCGATCCCGGGGTCTCGCGCTGCGCGGTCGTGGCGGAGCCGGTCGGGCCTGCGCCGCTTCGCAGCGGTCTGGGCGTGATCGGTCCCGTGCGCATGCGTTACGATCGCGTGATCCCCGTCGTGCGCTACGTGTCCGGAAAGCTCGGAGCCGCGCTGTCCTGACACTTTCTGGCGTTGCTGTCCGAAGAGGCATTCATGAGCGAGCCGAAAGGCCCCAAGGTCGATCTTCCCGAAGAGCTCATGGCGGAGCTCGAAGGGAAGCCCGAGTCCGCTTCCGCCGACGCTCCCGCATCCGAAGCCGCGCTCGCGGCCGAGCTCGCGGAGTGTAAGGACCGTCACCTCCGGCTCGCGGCCGACTTCGACAATTTTCGCAGGCGCTCGCTGAAGGAACGGCAGGAGCTGCACAACTACGCCAACGAGAACCTCGTCAAGGACCTCCTTCCGACCGTCGATAACCTGGAACGAGCCGTCGAGCATGGTCGCAAGGAGGAGCAGCGCGCCGACAGCGAGAATCTTCTGCAAGGGGTCGAGCTCACCTACCGCTCACTGCTGCAGATCCTGACGCGCCACGGTGTCGTCGAGATCGAGGCACTGGGCAAGCCGTTCGATCCCCAGATCCACGAAGCGGTTCGTCGCGTCGCGTCGAGCGAGCACGAGCCCGGCACCGTCGTGGAGGTCTACCAGAAGGGCTACTTGCTGAAGGACCGTCTGCTCCGACCGGCCATGGTCGCGGTCGCGAGCGAACCGGGATAGAGCGCGCGCACGGTGCCGACTCCTCCCGGGGCGCGGATCGGGAGTGATGGGAAGAGTCGTCGGCATCGACCTGGGCACCACGAACAGCTGCGTCGCGATCCTCGAGCGCGGCGAGCCGGTCGTGATCGCCAACAGCGAGGGGAGTCGCACGACCCCGTCGATCGTCGCCGCCAACGCGAGCGGCGAGAAGATCTGCGGCCAGATCGCGAAGCGTCAGGCCGTGACCAATCCGGCGCACACCGTCTACGCCGTGAAGCGCCTGATCGGCCGCCGCTTCGACGACGAATGCGTCGTTCGGTTCCGCGAGGTCTCGCCGTTCGAGATCTGCCAGGCCGAGAGCGGGGACGCCTGGGTGAAGCTGCGCGACAAGCCGTGCAGCCCCGAAGAGATCTCCTCGCTGATCCTGAAGCGGATGAAGGAGACCGCGCAGGACTATCTCGGCGAGGAGGTCACCGAAGCCGTCATCACCGTGCCCGCGTACTTCAACGACGCGCAGCGCCAGGCGACCAAGGACGCGGGGCGCATCGCGGGCCTGAACGTGCTGCGCATCATCAACGAGCCGACCGCGGCCGCGCTCGCCTACGGGCTCGACAAGGAAGGCCGCGAGACGATCGCGGTCTTCGATCTCGGCGGCGGCACGTTCGACATCTCGATCCTGCGCATCGGCGACTCCGTCTTCGAGGTGCTCTCGACCAACGGCGACACGTACCTCGGCGGCGAGGACTTCGACCAGCTGATCATGAACTGGCTCGCCGATCAGTTCTCCGCCAAGAACCCGGGCGTAGACCTGCGCGCGGACCCGATGGCGCTGCAGCGGCTGAAAGAAGCGGCGGAGCGCGCGAAGCAGGAGCTCTCGTCCTCGCCCGAGACCGACGTGAACCTGCCGTTCATCGCCGCGGACGCGTCGGGGCCGAAGCACCTGACCGAGACGCTGACGCGCACGCAGATCGAGGGGCTCGTCGCCGATCTCGTCGAGCGGCTCGAAGGGCCGTGTGTGGCCGCGCTCGAGGATGCGGGGCTGAAGCCCGAGCAGATCGACCGGGTGATCCTGGTCGGCGGCATGACGCGGATGCCGATCGTGCAGGCCAAGGTCGAGGCGATCTTCGGCCAGGCCCCGCACCGGGGCGTGAATCCCGACGAGGTCGTCGCCGTCGGCGCCGCGATCCAGGGCGGTGTACTGAAGGGCGAGGCGGCCGACGTGCTTCTGCTCGACGTCACGCCGCTCTCGCTCGGCGTCGAGACGCAGGGCGGGATCATGACCAAGATCATCCCGCGCAACACGACGGTGCCGACGCGCAAGAGCGAGATCTTCTCGACCACCGAGGACAACCAGAACCTGGTTCGCGTCCACGTCCTGCAGGGCGAGCGCGAGCTCGCCAACGACAACCAGACCCTCGGCCGCTTCGAGCTCGTCGGCATTCCGCCCGCGCCGCGCGGCGTACCGCAGATCGAGGTCAGCTTCGACATCGATGCGGACGGGATTCTGAACGTCAGCGCGAAGGACCTCGGCACCGGTCGCGCGCAGCAGATCCGGGTCTCCGCGTCGGGCGGCCTGAACACCGCCGACATCGACCGCCTCGTGCGCGAGGCCGAGGCGCACGCAGAGGACGACGCCGAGCGCCGCGCGCTGGTCGAGCTGCGAAACACCGGCGAAGGTCTGATCTACTCCGTCGGCCAGACGCTCGGCCTGTACGGCGAGAAGCTCGAGGGCACCGAGCGCACGGAGATCGAGACGGCCGTCACGCGCGCCAAGAAGGCGCTCGGCGCGAGCGACCTCGAGGAGCTGACCACTGCGGTCGAGGACCTGCAGCAGCTCGCTTACAAGATGACCGAGGCCATGTACGAGCGGCTCGAGGGCGGCAAGGCCGTGGCGAACGCCATCCCGGACGACGAGCTGATCGAGGATTGAGCCGCCCGGCCGGGCTTGCGCGGACCGACCGAGGCCATAGCCTAGGCGCGCCCCGATGAAGCCCGACTACTACGAAATCCTGGGCGTGGCCCGAGACGTGAGCGCGGAGGACCTGAAGAAGGCCTACCGCAAGCTCGCCCATCAGTACCACCCGGACAAGAACCCGAACAACCCCGAGGCCGAGGCCAGGTTCAAGGACGCGAGCGAGGCCTACGCCGTGCTCTCGGACCCGGAGAAGAGGGCCCAGTACGACCGCTTCGGCCACGCGGCCTTCGGCGCGGGCCAGGGCGGCGCCGATCCGTTCGCGGGCTTCGATCCGTTCTCGAGCTTCGGCGACCTGTTCTCGGAGTTCTTCGGCGGCGACCTGTTCGGCCGGAATGGCGGTCGCGGCGGCCGCGGTCGGCGCGGCGCGGACCTGCGCTACGACCTCGAGGTCGAGTTCACGATCGCCGCGCTCGGCGGCGAGCAGACGCTGAAGATCCCCAAGCACAAGAGCTGCCAGGCCTGCGCGGGCGCGGGCGGCGAGCGCGAGACCTGCCCGCGCTGCAACGGCCGCGGCCAGATCGCGCTGCAGCAGGGCTTCTTCCGCATCGCGCGAACCTGCGACCGCTGCGGCGGCATCGGCCAGAGCCTGAAGAAGGCCTGCCCGGAGTGCCGCGGCAAGGGCCGGCTCGAGACGGTGCAGTCCCTGTCGGTGCGCATTCCCGCGGGCGTCGACACGGGGGTGCGGCTGCGGTTGCAGGGCGAGGGCGAGGCCGGCTACGACGGCGGCCCCGCCGGCGACCTGTTCGTCGTCATCTTCGTGAAGGACCACCCGCTCTTCGAGCGCGACGGCGCCGACCTGCACTGCGAGGTTCCGATCTCGATCTCGCAGGCCGCCCTGGGCTGCGAGGTCGAGGTGCCGAACCTCGAAGGCCGCGAGAACGTCACGCTGAAGGCCGGCACGCAGTCGGGCGAGCTCGTGCGGTTGCGCGGACGAGGGCTGCCGCGGCTCGGCGGTGGACCGCGCGGCGACATCATCGCGCGCATCTTCGTCGAGGTTCCCACGAAGCTCGACGCGCGTCAGCGCGAGCTGCTCGAAGAGTTCGCGCGGGTCACCGGCGACGAGGTCTCGCCGCGACGGCGAGGTTTCCTGGACAAGCTGCGGGACCTGTTCGAATGAGTCTTCGCCCGCTTCTCGGGGCGGTCCTGGCCGGCGCGCTCCTGCTCTCCTGCGCGGGCCCGTCGGTCGTGCGAGAGGGCAAGACCCTGCCGTACGAGAGCGCCGCGAAGACCGATCTTGCCAAGGCGCGCGCGCTGCTCGCGAAGGGCGACGCGGACGGCGCCGAGCAGGTGCTGGTGCGCTTCCAGGCCGAGCTCGGCAAGAGCAAGCAAGCCGACGAGGCCCTCTACCTGATGGGCGAGGCGCAGCTCGCGAAGAAGCAGCCCGACCGCGCGGTGGCGAGCTGGCGGCGGCTGGTCGAGACCTACCCGAGGAGCACGCTGAACGTGCAGGCGGCCATGCGCGCCGCCGCGATCTACGCCGAGCTCGATCGGCCGGCCGACGGGCGCCAGGTGCTCGAGCGTGCGAATGCGCCAGCCGCCCCGGCCGCCGAGCGCGCGCGGCTTTACCGCATGCAGGCCGACCTGGCGCGCGCGTCGGGTGACTGGGCGGCGGCGGTGAACGCGCTCGCCTACGCGCGCCGCGACACGACCGATCCCGCGACGCTGGCCGAGCTCGACGTCGAGATCTCCGAGCTGATCGACGACCGCCTGCGCGAGCCCGAGCTCGAGGCGCTCGTGCCGAAGCTGCCGCGGGGTCCGGTCTACGACCAGGTGAACCTGTCGCTCGCGAGCCGCGCGCTCGCGCGCAACGACGTCGCGCGCGCACGCGCCGCGCTCGACCGCCTGCCGCGTCAGCTCTCGGCCGCCGACGAGGCCGAGCGCGCGCGTCTGCTCGCGCGCTCCGCGGATCGCGGCGGCGAGGGCGAAGCGACGCTCGGCTTGGTGCTTCCGCTTTCGGGCCCGTTCCAGAAGATCGGCGAGTCGATCCTGCGCGGCTTCGTGCAGGCTTCCGGCATCTACGCAGAGCCGCCTTCGAGCCTGCGCCTGCTCGTGCGCGACTCGGGCGGCGACGCCGAACGCGCCGCCGCGGCGACGCGCGAGCTGATCGAGGCCGGCGCGCTCGCGATCGTGGGTCCCGTGCGATCGAGCGAAGCCGCCGCCGCCGCGCCCGCGGCCGAGCAGGCGCGGGTGCCATTGCTCAGCTTCGCGCGCAGTGACACGGTCGCCGACCTGGGTGAGTTCGTCTTCCGGATCGGCCTCACGCCCGGCGATCAGGCCGCGCCGCTCGCGCGTTTCTGCGCCGAGAAACGCAGCTGCGTCCGCTACGCGATCCTGCACCCCGACGACGAGTACGGCACGACGTTCAAGAACCGCTTCTGGGATGCGGTCGAGGCGAGCGGCGGAAGCGTCGTCGCGATCCAGAGCTACGCGCCCGGCTCGGTCGACTGGCAGAAGGAGATCAAGTCGCTGGTCGGACTCGACAACTTGTCGCCGAGCGTCGCGGCGCGCGTGAAGGAGCGCGACAAGCTGCGCCGCAATGCGACGGCGAACGCGGCGCGGCTCGCCTCGCCGGAGCTGTCGGGTCTTCCGCCATTCGTCGACTTCGACGCGATCTTCGTGCCCGACGACGCCGCCAGCGTCGGGCTGATCCTGCCGCAGCTGCGCTTCTTCGACGTCACCAACGTCGTCTACCTCGGCGGAAGCGGCTGGAACGACCCGGCGCTGGTGAAGGTCGCGGCCCGCGAGGCGACGCGCTCGGTCTTCACCGACGAGTTCAGCGCGACGAGCGCGCGGCCCGAGGTCGTCGCGTTCGTGCGCGACTTCGCGGCCTCGTACGGCGCGACCCCCGATGCCTACGCCGCCGAGGGCGCGGACGCCGCGTCGGTGCTGCGCGCGGCGATCGGCGACGGTGGCGGAGCCGGAGGCGAGGCGCTCCGCGATCGCCTCCTCGCGATCTCGTCGTTCGCGGGTGTCACTGGACTCCACTCCTTCGACCCGGCGGGAGGCGCGCAGAAGTCACTCGAGTTCCTCACCGTGCGCGGCAACGCCATCACCGCCATTCCGCCGGAAGAGATCGCCCCCGCAGCGCAGCCGTAGATCAAGGTTGCTTCTGCGCGAGTCGATTTCCATTAACGTGGAAAACGACTCCCCCGGCACCTTCGAGATTCCGAGTCAGCTCCCGCTCCTGCCCATCCGCGACGCGGTGGTGTTTCCGTCGATGATCCTGCCGCTCTTCGTGGGCCGGGACGTGTCGACGCACGCGATCGAGACCGCGATCGAGGGCGACCGGCTCCTGGCGCTGGTGACGCAGCGCGATGCGGAGGTCGACGATCCGCAGCCCGAGGATCTGCACACGGTCGGCGTCGTCGGCATGATCATGCGGATGATGCGCCTGCCCGACGGGCGGCTGAAGGTGCTCGTGCAGGGTCTGTCGAAGATCCGCGTGACCCAGTTCCTGCGCACCGAGCCGCACATCGACGTGGCGGTCGAGCCGATCGAGCCCGAGGCCGGCGTCGAGTGGACGGTCGAGGTCGAGGCGCTGGTGCGCAGCGTGCGCGAAAAGCTGGAGGAGCTGCTTCCGCTGAAGCACCTGCCGCCCGAGGTGCTGACCGTCACCGGCAACGTCGACGATCCCGGCCGGCTCGCCGACCTGGTCGCGTCGAACCTGCGGCTGCGCGTGGAAGAGGCGCAGGAGATCCTCGAGATCCTCGACCCGGTGCGCCGCCTGCGGAAGATCGACGCGCACCTGCGCCGCGAGCTGGCCGTCAGCTCGGTGCAGGCCGAGATCCAGGGCGCGGCGCGCGAGGAGATGACGCGCTACCAGCGCGAGCAGTTCCTGCGCGAGCAGATGCGCCAGATCCAGGACGAGCTCGGCGAGGGCGCGGACCGCAAGTCCGAGCAGGACGAGCTGCGCCAGCGCATCGCGAGTGCGGGGCTGAACGATGAGGCGCGCGCCGAGGCCGAGCGCCAGCTCGACCGCCTGACGCGCATGCACCCGGACTCCTCCGAGACCCAGGTCATCCGCACCTATCTGGAATGGGTGACGGAGCTGCCGTGGGCGAAGGTCTCCGACGACAACCTCGAGCTCTCGCACGCACGCGAGGTTCTCGAGCGCGACCACGCGTACCTGAACCGGGTCAAGGAGCGCATCCTCGAGTTCCTCGCCGTGCACAAGCTGCGCGGTGCCGCCACGGGCAAGGGACCGATCCTGTGTCTGGTCGGTCCTCCGGGCGTCGGCAAGACGTCGCTCGGCCGCTCGATCGCGCAGGCCATGGGCCGCGCGTTCGTGCGCATGTCGCTCGGTGGAATGCGCGACGAGGCGGAGATCCGCGGTCACCGCCGCACCTACGTCGGCGCGCTGCCGGGCCGCATCATCCAGGGCATGCGCACGGCGGGAATGAGCAATCCCGTCTTCCTGCTCGACGAGATCGACAAGATCGGCGCCGACTATCGCGGCGATCCGGCGGCGGCGCTGCTCGAGGTGCTCGACCCCGAGCAGAACCACAACTTCCGCGACCACTACCTGAACGTGCCGTACGACCTGTCGAAGACGCTCTTCATCGCGACGGCGAACCTGATCGACCCGATTCCGCGGGCGCTGCTCGACCGCATGGAGGTGATCCGCCTTCCCGGCTACACGCCGGAGGAGAAGGAGGTCATCGCGCGCCGCTACCTGGTGCCGCGCCAGATCGAGGAGTGCGGACTCACTCCGGATCGTGTCCAGGTCTCACGCGCCGCGGTGCGCGAGGTGATCTCCGGCTACACGCAGGAGGCGGGCGTTCGCAGCCTCGAGCGCGAGCTCGGACGCATGCTGCGCAAGGTGGCGCGACGCATCGCCGAGGGCGAGACCGACCACGTCTCGATCACGCTGCGGAACCTGCGCGCGCAGCTCGGACCCGCTCCGCTGATCGGCGAGGCGATCCCGCGCACCTCCGAGGCGGGGCTGGCGCGCGGCCTGGCCTGGACCGAGGCCGGCGGCGAGGTGCTGGTCGTCGAGGCCACGAGCGTGCGCGGCCGCGGGCTGATCATGACGGGGCAGCTCGGCGACGTGATGCGCGAGTCCGCGCAGGCGGCGCTCTCGTACCT
>CAZMKX010000029.1:12563-14175 GCA_964566375.1 uncultured Myxococcales bacterium | reverse complement strand
CGCATCCGCATGACGCGCGAGGCGGGCGAGCTGAAGATCCCGTTCACGAGCGGAATCCTGGTCGGGATCGGGGAGACCGCGGCTGAGCGCGTCGACACGCTCTTCGCGATCCGGGGCCTGCACGCCGAGCACGGACACATCCAGGAAGTGATCGTGCAGAACTTCCACCCGAAGCCCGGCACGGCGATGGCCGACGTGCCGATGCCGAGCGACGCGCTGATGGCGGGCACGACCGCGCTCGCGCGTCTGATCCTGGGCCCGCGCATGAACCTGCAGGCGCCGCCGAACCTCTCGCCGACGTCGCTCGAGCTCCTGCTCCGCGCGGGAATCAACGACTGGGGCGGCGTCTCGCCACTGACGATCGACTTCATCAATCCCGAGGCGCCCTGGCCCGAGCTCGACGACCTGCGCGCGCGCACCGAGGCGGGCGGGTACGAGCTTCGCGATCGCCTTTGCGTCTACCCCGACTTCATCACCGAGCGGCCCGATTTCTTCGAGCCCGAAATGCTGCGCCGACTGCGTGCGTCGACCGATGCGCGCGGCTGGCCCGAGGAGACCTGATGCCCGCGCCGCGAACGAGCCTCTCTGACACACTTCTGCGTGGAACCACCGCGCCCGTCCGAGCGGTGCTCGAACGGTCGCTCGACGGGCACGAGCTGTCGCGCGCGGACGCCGAGGTCCTCCTCGGCGCGAGTGGCCGCGACCTGCAGGTGCTCTGCGCGGTGGCCGACAGCGCGCGCTTCGACGACGTCGGCGACGAGATCTCCTACGTGATCTGCCGCAACATCAATTTCACCAACGTCTGCTACGTCGGCTGCAGCTTCTGCGGCTTCGCGCGGCACAAGCACGAGGACGACGCCTACGACCGCACGCTCGAGCAGGTCGTCGGCTACGCGCGCGAGGCGGTCGAGCGCGGAGCATCCGAGGTCTGCATCCAGGGGGGCATCCACCCGAACAAGGACGGCTTCTGGTACCGAGAGATCGTGCGCGCGATCAAGCGCGAGCTGCCGGATCTTCACATCCATGCGTTCTCGCCCGAAGAGATCCACTTCGGTCACACCAAGTCGAACGGCATGACGCTGCGCGACTACCTGGCCATGCTGAAGGACGAGGGACTCGGCACGATCCCCGGCACCGCGGCCGAGATCCTCGACGACGAGGTCCGCAAGGTCCTCTCGCCGCGCAAGCTCATGACCGAGCGCTGGGTCGAGATCGTCACCACCGCGCACGAGGTCGGCCTGCGCTCGTCCTCGACCTTGATGTACGGCCACATCGAGACGCCCGCGCACGTCGCGCGTCACCTCGAGCTGCTTCGCGACATCCAGAAACGCACGGGCGGCTTCACGGAGTTCGTGCCGCTCGGCTTCATCCACCACAAGACACGGCTCTACAACGAGCAGGGCTCCCGCGCCGGCGCCACGCTTCCCGAAGACCTCAAGCTGATCGCCGTCTCGCGCCTCTTCCTGCGGCCGTGGATCAAGAACGTGCAGATCTCGTGGGTGAAGATGGGCTTCAAGCCGGGTCAGGTCGCGCTGATGTCCGGCGCGAACGACTTCGGCGGAACGCTGATGGAAGAGTCGATCAGCAAGGCCGCGGGCTCGGAGCACGGCGA
>CAZMKX010000029.1:5314-12463 GCA_964566375.1 uncultured Myxococcales bacterium | reverse complement strand
GCGGAACGCTGATGGAAGAGTCGATCAGCAAGGCCGCGGGCTCGGAGCACGGCGATCACGTCGAGCCCGAGACGATCGAGCGGCTGATCCGCGAGATCGGCCGGATCCCGTACGAGCGCACGACCACCTACGGCCGCCGCGCTGCGCCGAAGCGCGTCGCGGCGGAGCCGCTCGAGCTCGCGCTCGCGCCGTCTCCGCGCGCTTCGAGCGGCGCGGGCGCCGCGCTCTCGAGCGGCTACTGACGTCTGCTCTCAAGCGGTGACCCGCGACCCGACGAAGAGGCGGCCATGAAACGCGTACTGGTCACCGGCGGAGCCGGCTTCATCGGATCGCACTTCATCCGCATCCTGCTGGCGGAAGAGCCGGACGCGCAGGTCGTGAACCTGGACGTGCTCACCTACGCGGGCAACCTCGCCAACCTCGCCGACGTCGCGGGCTCGCCCCGCTACAAGTTCGTGCGGGGCGACATTCGCGACATCAAGGTCGCGCAGGAGCAGGTCGCGGGCGCCGACTGGATCGTCAACTTCGCTGCGGAGTCCCACGTCGATCGCTCGACCAAGGCGCGTGCGGGCGACTTCATCGACACCAACGTCTATGGCGCGTACGTCATGCTCGAAGCCACGCGCCAGGTGAACCGCGGTGCGCGCTTCCTGCAGGTCGGCACCGACGAGGTCTACGGCGACGTACCCTGGCCCGAGTTTCCGAGCGAGACCGCGCTGCTCCAGCCGTCGAGCCCGTACTCCGCGGCGAAGGCGGGCGCGGACCACATCGCGCTGGCGTTCCACCGGACGCACGACATGGATGTGCTCGTCTCGCGCTGCACGAACAACTACGGGCCCTATCAGTACCCCGAGAAGCTGATCCCCGTCTTCATCACCAACGCGCTCGAGGGCGAGCCGCTGCCGCTCTACGACGGCGGCACGCAGGTGCGCGACTGGCTTCGTGTCGAGGACCACTGCCGCGCGCTTCTGCTCCTGCTGCGGAGCGGAACGACCGGCGAGGTCTACAACATCGGCGCGAACCAGACGCCCGAAGTCACCAACGCCGAGCTCACGAAGATGATCCTCGCGTGCACGGGGCGGCCCGAGACGCTGATCCGGCCGGTGGCGGGCCTGCGCCCCGGCCACGACCACCGCTACGCGGTCGACACGGCGAAGATCCGCGCGCTCGGCTGGCGGCCCGAAGCGGATCTCGCGGCGGGCATCGCCAGGACCGTCGCGTGGTACACCGAACGGCGTGACTGGTGGGAGCCGATCAAGTCCGGGGAGTACCGCGAGTACTATCAGAAGCACTACGGCGAGGCGGCCCCCCGCTGACCCGCTGCGCGAGCGCCTCGAGCTCGTAGCGCAGCTGCGGCTTCTCGACGATGCGCCGCTCCACGACCTCGATCGCGTACATGACGCTGGTGTGGTCGCGCGAGAACGATCGGCCGATCTCGGCGAGCGACGCGTCCGTGTAGCGCCGCGCCAGGTACATCGCGATCTGCCGCGGTCGCACCAGGCTCTGCTTGCGCGAGCGCGCGCGCAGTGACTCCTTCTCGACGCCGTAGGCGCGCGCCGTCTCGGCCATGATCTCGTCGAGCGAGCGCGCGCGACCGGGCAGCTCGACCGCGGCGAGCGCTTGAGCGACGAGCTCGGGCGTGATCGCGGTCTTCAAGAGCGACGCGCGCGCGACCACCTGATTCAAGCCCGCCACGAGGTCGCGAACCGACGACGGCGTGCGCGATGCGAGCAGATCGAGACAAGCCTCGGGCACGCGCACGCCGCCGCGCGCGGCGCGCTCGCGCAGGATCGCGAGCCGCGTCTCGTGCTCGGGGGGAGCGATGCAAGCGACCAGGCCCGAAGCCATACGCGACGAGAGCTTGGGATCGAGCTCGGCGAGCTCAGCGGGCGGACGATCGGCCGAGAGCACGACCGTCTTCCCGGTCGACATCAAGTGATCGAGCGTGTGGAACAGCTCCACCTGCGTCGCGCGCTTGCCGGCGAGGAACTGAACGTCCTCGAGGATCAGCACGTTCGTGGACTTGCGGTAGCGCTGACGGATGCGCGGCATCTGGCCGGCGCGCAGCGCCTCGGTCACTTCCGTGGTGAACTCCTCGCTCGAGCGGTAGAGCGCGGTGTTGCCCAGGCGCGAATGGATCGCGCGGCACAGGTGCGTCTTGCCCATGCCGGTGTTCGCGTAGAGGAAGAGCGGATTGCAGCGGCCGGCCTCGCCGCGTGCGATCAGGCGCGCGGCCTCGAGCGCCAGCGCGTTGCCGGGACCGGGGATGAAGCTCTCGAAGAGCCGTTCCTGGGCGCCGGAGTCCTCGGCGCGTGCCGCCGGTGCCGACGGGGGCTGCGCGCTCACGGGCGCGCGCGCGCCCACCGAAGCCGCCGAAGCTGCGACCAGGTCGACGCGGTAGTCGACCGAGCGGACGCCCTCTGCGCACTCCTCGATCAGCTTGCCGTAACGGCTTTTGAGCCAGTCGCGGCTGAAGCGATCGGGACAGCGCAGGACGAGCGTCTCGCCTTCGAGACGCCCGTCGAGCGCGCGAAACCACGCCTCGAACGCAGCTTCTCCAACACGCCGTCGCAGTACCGTGCGAACGGCCTCCCACCCCCCAGAAATGTCCATCTTTCCCGGAATTCCCCTCTTCTCGACCGGTTCTGCCGGTCGGCCCCCACTTCGGATCGGCGCGACTCTCCCATGAGGTCGCATTCCGGGCAAAGCCGATTCGTCGGCGGGCGTGCTTTCGCTCGCGGGGCGCGCGACTTCGCACACGCGTCGTCCGCGAGGGACTTCCCCGTCGGTGACGCAACTGTGGAGAATTGCGCCGGACTTCGAGCCTCGCGTTACCGATGTGTACGCGCGGTCACGCCGGCATGCACAGGCGTACTCACAGCGAAGTGCCACGGACTGGTGTTTCGCGATCTCCGGAATTCACCGATTTTCATCGAATTGCGCACGGAGATCCGATTTTTCAGTTGACGCTCTTGGGTCCCTCGGGAAGCCGGGCTTCGGCGATCCGGAAGCTGAGCAGGCGCAGGAGCAGGTCGCTCCGCGCGAGCGGATCGTCCGCTTCGAGCACGCTCTGCTTCTCGAGCGTCGGGCAGTCGAGACCGAATGCGAGCGCATTCTGGAGCAGGATCGGATCGAGCGCGCGCATGCGTTCGCCGAGGGTGGGCGCGCTTTCCGGTGCGGTCAGCCGCACCAGCTCGAGCATGCGCGCCTCGAGCTCGCCGCGCGTGGCGACGAGCTCACGCTGGACCTCCGGCGCGAGTCCGGGAAAGCTCTCGTCCGCGAGCAGCTCGGCATCGACGCTCCGGAAAGACGACTTCGCCTCGAGCTCGCGCAGCACGCGGAAGCGGCGCTCACCGTGCAGCAGCAGGTTGAATCGCCCGTCCGCGAGGCGCTCGCTCTCCACGATCCGGCCGGCGCACCCGATGTCGAAGATCGGCGCGCGCAACAGCATCGGGTCGCCATCGGGGCGGATCAGGATCATGCCGATCACCTCGTCGCCCGAGAGTGCCGCCTCGGTCATCGCGCGGTAGCGCGGCTCGAAGATGTGAAGCGGCAGATACGTGCCGGGAAAGAGGACGACGCCCGGAAGCGGGAAGATCGGGAAGCGCGTCGGGAACGCATGGGTGTGGTCGCCGGTGTCGCTCATCCGGGCTATTTATACTTCCGCCGCCCCTCCCGGAGCTACACGTTGACCGAGACCGAGCGCGAGGCACGCGATCGCGCGATCGAAAGGTTGCGCCGGCACGCCACGCTGCTCGCTTCCGCGTTCGAGCTTCCCCTGCGCTCGATCGACCCGGAGAGCGAGCGCGTGCGGCGCCGCTACGGCATCTGCTACGCCGACGGCCGGATCCGCATCCGGCTCCACCAGCTTCGCTCGACCGACGTGCTCAAGTACTCCGTCATGGTCGACACGCTCTGCCACGAGCTGGCGCACCTGCGCCACTTCAACCACCGCCGCCAGTTCTGGCAGTTCTACCGACGGATCCTGGCGTACGCACGGCGTCAGGGGATCTATCGACCCGGCCCTGAGCCGGCACTCGTGGCTCCGCCGCCGTTCCGATCGCTGCCGGCCGCAATCCGGAGCGCCCAGCCCCGGCGAGTCTCACCCGGGCAGCTGACGCTCTTTCCCGATCCTTAGGCCTCGCGAACCTTGTCGTACTCCTCGAGGGAGTTCGGACCGGCCTTCACCTCGACGTCGATGTGCTCGAGCGCGATCGCCTTGTCGAGGACCTGCGTGACGAGTGAGCTGACCGTGAGCTCATCGAATTCCGCGAGCGCGTCTTCCAGGGCGGATTCCTCCACCGAGAGGCGAACCTGTAGAGTGATTTCGATGGCCATACGGGGTCTCCCGCCTCCAGCGCGGACGGCTTCTTATCGGGGGACCGGACTATAACGAAGGAGACCCGTCCCGCTACGGGTTTTTTCGCGAAAAGTTCAGGAAAGCTAAGAAGTTCCGACGTCGGGAGAAGCCCTCGAAACGCGCTTCGGCGCGAACCGGAAGACGTCCCAAATGCACGCCAGCGCGGCACTTCCGGTCGCCAGAGCGAACAGACCGCGAGACAGGGCGTGAAGCTGTCCGAACTGCGGAATTCCCGGGTCACCGCTCGGCAGCTGGCCGATCGCGCCCCCGGCCGATACTCGCAGCGCGTGCAGCTCCGGGCTGACCCAGAGCGCGCTGATCGCGTGCGCGAGCACGCCCGCGAGCGGAAGCAGCGCGCGCAAGACATCGGCCGCTTCCCGCCGCTCCGCCACGCGCAGCTCCGCGAAGCCGAGCGCCACGCACACGGAGCCGAGCAGCATTCCCAGGCGATCGAGCTCCGTGAACCCGCCGCCCAGCACCGCAGCCGCCAGGTGCGTCGGCAAGTTCGCGAACGCCGCGGGAACGAAGAGCACGCCGAAGGCGAGCATCGCGCCGGTCCAGATTCCGAGGAGCGCGACACGCGCGCGCTCGAGCGCGCTGTCTCCGCGTGCAGATAACCGGTAATGTTCCGAGCCCATGCTCGTCAGTCTGCCCTCGCGGCTCGCGTTTTTCTCATGCTTGCTGCTCGCGACCGCGTGCGACCGCAGGCTCGAGCCCTTCGTCGCGCCCGAAGACGAGCCGGCGCGCCTCGAGCGACCCGTACGCGTGCCGGGCCTCGAGAACCCCGCGCCGCGCGCGAGCATGCCGATGGGACCCCCCGAGAGCGCCGGCGCTCGCGCGGGCACGACCGAGAGCGACGGCGCGCCGATTCGCGGCGTGATCGCGGCGGGCGACGGCGTCGAGCCGGGCGGTGACGGCGTCCTGTTCCTGATCGCGCGCAGCGGCGGCGGCGGACCACCGCTCGCCGTGAAGCGGCTGCCCGTCGGCCCGTTCCCGATCGCGTTCGAGATCGGTCCGGCCGACGTGATGGTGCAGGGGCGCGCGTTCGCGGGCCCGATCACGCTGAGCGCGCGCGTCGATCGCGACGGCAACGCCATGACGCGCGAGCCGGGCGATCCGCATGCCGAGCTGTCCGGGCCCGTAGAGCCGGGAACGCAGGGCATCGAGCTTCGCCTCCAGATCGGCGACGCGCCTGCAGCGCCCGCGGCACCCGCGGCGACAGCGGCGCCCGCGGACGCGGATGGCGGCGCGCCGATCCGCGGCGTGATCGCGGCGGGTGAAGGCGTCGAGCCGGGCGGTACGGGCGTCCTGTTCCTGATCGCGCGCAGCAGCAGCAGCAGCGGCGGCGGCGGTCCTCCGCTCGCCGCCAAGCGGCTGCCGCTCGGGCCGTTCCCACTCGCATTCGAGATCGGTCCGGCCGACGTGATGGTGCCGGGCCGCGCGTTCGCAGGCCCGATCACGCTGAGCGCACGCGTCGACCGCGACGGCAACGCATCGACTCGCGAGCCGGGTGAGCCGCACGCCGAGCTGCCCGCGCCGGTCCAGCCCGGGAGCGACGGTGTCCAGCTGACGCTGCGGGTCGACGCGCCGGCGCCCTAGTCCGCGCCGGACGGGCAGTCGCTGCGAGTCGCGCACACCGACTCGTACAGCCAGTAGGCGACCAGGTAGTCGAGGCCCGTGTACTCCGTGACCGGGCTGGCGTCGCTGTGCAGCCGATAAGGGCTCGACTTCCACTCGAACGAGCTCGCCGGTCGCGACTCGATCGGTACGAGCTCGGTCGCCAGCCGCTTCCATTTCCGGCCTGGAAGCAGACGCGCCTCGGCCGCTGCCGCAGTCTCGGGAGCGCCAAGCTTGCGTTTCTCGAGCGGGAACGACGCCAGCTGGTCGCGCGCGCGCGCCAGCGTCCCGGCCTGGCAAGACTCCGGCTCGAGCGAGCAGAAGACCAGGTCGAAGTAGGCGTTCTGATCCGGCCTCACACGAAGCTGGCCTCGGTACAGACCGTGGCGCAGGTCCGCCAGCGCAGGATCGCCGGTCTCGCGGGCCAGAGGCACCATCACGCGATACAGATCGAACGCCATCAGGTCGTTCGAATGGTTCGTGATGCCGAGCACGCGCAGGTTCGTCGTGCGCGCGCGCGCGACGACGCGATACCGGTCGCGCAGCGCATCGCGCGTCGCGAGCCAGCGCGGATCGCCCGGGTCGAGACGCGCGGCCAGCGAGAAGATCGCGTAGCTCGTGAGCTGCGCGATCGAGTTCAGGCCCAGTCCGGAGCGCCACGAAAGGTCGCCGAAGCGCGTGCGCTTGCCATCGGGGTCGGTGAGCTCGAAGTCGTTCTCGAGCAGGTGCGCGGCGGCGTCGACGGCGAGCCGTCGGGTGCGGTCGGGATAGAGCGCCCGGCAGAGGCCGACCGCCGGCACCAGGCCGTTCGCGTACTGGTCCATCGAAACGTCGCCGCGCCAGTACCAGCCCGCGAGCTCGCCCGTCGACGCGTGCCACTCGCCCGGCGAGCCGTCGGGCGGCGGCTGGCGGCGCACCGAGCGCGCGAGCAGGCCTCGAATTCCCGTCACACGCATCTGCAGCTCGAGCCCCGAGAGGGCGGTGGCCGCGTCGGCCATGGCCTCGGCGTGCGCCTGGCCGTCGGTCGACTCCGCGCGTGCGCACGCGGCTGCCGCGAACAGGCCCGTGAAGGTCGGGCCGTCGGCGTTCTCCGGATAGGAGCCGAGCGCGAGGTCGCGGCCGATCGAGCGCAGGTCGACGCGGTACAGCAGGACGCCCTCCGGCGTCACGTG
>CAZMKX010000029.1:3898-5214 GCA_964566375.1 uncultured Myxococcales bacterium | reverse complement strand
ACCTCGCGCCGCGGCATCACCGCCTCGCCCGAGGCGGTGCTCTGGCTCTGCGGCATCTTGATCGTTCCGAAGCACAGGCTCGCCAGCTTGCGAATGGGCAGCGCGAAGACCTTCGGACCGGCCAGTACGGTCAGCTCGTCCGCGACGTCGGCGAAGCCGGCGCGAACGAGCAGGGCATCGATCGAGTTGGCGTCGATGTACGAGAGGTGGTTCGCGATGAAGAAGACCGGCTGGCTCCGCGCAGCGTCGAGGGCCCCGCTCGGCTCGAGCCCGGAGCCCGGCAGCAGCACCAGCTCGTGCATGAGCCGCGAGAGGCGCCGGCAGATCGGGTCATGGGGGTGATAGCCCCAGGTCTGCCCCGTATTGGCGACTCGATCGCGCAGCGCGACGAGCTCGCTCGGATCGGCATCGGCGAGTCTCTCGGCGATCAGCCGTTCCACCGACGACCGCTCGCCCGCGCCCCACTCGACGAGCAGGTTCGCGATTCCGCCGACCAGCGCTTCCCGATCCACGTCGCGAGAATAGAACATCGGAAGCGGATCGTGATGCGCGGCGCGGCGCGCCCGGCTCGCTCGCTGTCGCGGGCCTTCCGCTCCTGACTACGCCTGGGTTGGCGATTTGCACCGCGAAGTTGCCGGCTCTTGCGCTCCCCGCGAGCATCGCCGCGGCATGCAGACGCGAATTCCCGTTGAGAGACAGTACGCGGAGTTCTACAGCCTCTGGGCGGCAGACTTCCGCAAGGACACAACGCTGTACCTGGACCTCGCGGCGAAATACGCGGGGCAGGTGCTTGAGATCGGCTGCGGCACCGGCCGCGTGCTCGCGAAGCTCGGTGAGGCCGGCTACGAGGCGCTGGGCGTCGACGTCTCGAGGCCGATGCTCGAGGTGGCGCGGCGTCGGCTCGAGCCCTGGCAGGACCGGATCCGGATCGCCGACTTCGACTTCCGCGGAAACGCGCTGTTCGAGAAGTTCCACGTCGCCCTCGCGACGCTCTACACGTTCAATCACCTGATCGACGTCGAGGAGCAGCGGCTCTTCCTGCGTCACGTCACGCGCTGCATGAAGAGCCCGGGCGTGCTCGCGCTCGACTTCTTCTGTCCGCTGCCCATGATGCGGCCCGAGACGAACGGCCAGTGGCGCGAGATCGAGCGCAAGGTCGAAGGCCACACGCTGGCGTTGCGCGACAAGCGCGAGATGCTGACGCCGCTCCTGGAGCGTCGCACGCAGGTCTTCACGCTCGACGACAACGAGCCCGCCGAGCACGTCTCGCACCGGCGCTTCCTGCCGGCGGTGCAGGCCGAGCAGCTGCTGATCGA
>CAZMKX010000029.1:0-3798 GCA_964566375.1 uncultured Myxococcales bacterium | reverse complement strand
ACGTCTCGCACCGGCGCTTCCTGCCGGCGGTGCAGGCCGAGCAGCTGCTGATCGAGGCCGGCTTCGAGACCGTTCGCTACCTGCAGGACTACGACCTGTCGGGCGCGCGCGCGATCGGCGAGGGCGAGCGCCCGCTCGGCCCGTTCCAGCTCGTCGCGGAGCGCTGAGCCGAGCCGCGGCGACGGCTTTGCCCGTCGAGGCCCGGGTACGGTAGCCTCGCGTCGACATGGGACGAAGCCTGCTCGACAAAGTCTGGGACCTGCACACCGTGCGCGAGCTGCCGGGGGGGCAGACGCAGCTCCTGATCGGGCTGCACCTGATCCACGAGGTCACCAGCCCCCAGGGCTTCCAGATGCTCGAGGACGCGGGCCTCTCCGTGCTCTGCCCCGAGCGCACCTTCGCCACCGTGGACCACATCGTGCCGACGCAGGCGCGGCGCCGGCCCCTGCTCGACGCGCAAGCCGAGGAGATGCTGCAGGCGATCGAGCAGAACACGAAACGCCACGGCATCCAGTTCTTCCCGATCGGCTCGGGCGATCAGGGAATCGTGCACGTGATCGGGCCCGAGCTCGGCCTGACGCAGCCGGGGCAGACGATCGCCTGCGGCGACTCGCACACCTCGACGCACGGGGCGTTCGGTGCGATCGCCTTCGGCATCGGCACCAGCCAGGTGCGCGACGTGCTCGCCTCGCAGTGCCTCGCGCTGGTGCGACCGAAGGTGCGGCGAATCCGCGTGACGGGCGAGCTCGGTGCGGGGGTCTACGCGAAGGACGTGATCCTCCACATCATCCGCAAGCTCGGCGTGAATGGAGGCGTCGGGTACGCCTACGAGTACGCGGGCCCGGTCATCGAGCGCTTCTCGATGGAGGAGCGCATGACCCTCTGCAACATGTCGATCGAGGGCGGCGCACGGGTCGGCTACGTCAATCCGGACGCGACCACGTTCGAGTATCTGCGCGGTCGGCGTTTCGCGCCCGACGGAGACGCGTTCCAGCGCGCGATTGCGTGGTGGCGGAGCATCGCGAGCGACGCGGATGCGCGCTTCGACGACGACGTCGAGATCCCCGGCAGCGAGATCTCGCCCACGGTCACCTGGGGCACGAACCCCGGCCAGGCGATCGGCGTCGCCGAGAATCTGCCGCGCCTCGAGGAGATTCCCGAGAAGGACCGCTCCGCCGCCGAGGAGGCGTATCGCTTCATGGGTCTCGTCTCGGGCCGGCCGCTCGCGGGTACGCCGATCCAGGTCGCGTTCATCGGCTCGTGCACCAACGGTCGCATCAGCGACCTGCGCGAGGCCGCGCGCGTGGCGCGCGGCGGAAAGGTCGCTCCGGGCGTGCGCGCGCTGGTGGTGCCGGGATCCGAAGCCGTGCGCGTGCAGGCCGAGCAGGAGGGGCTGCACGAGATCTTCCGGTCGGCGGGCTTCGAGTGGCGCGAGGCCGGCTGCTCGATGTGCCTGGCCATGAACCCGGACAAGCTCGTCGGCCGCGAGCTCTGCGCGTCGAGCTCGAACCGCAACTTCAAGGGGCGCCAGGGCAGCCCGACCGGGCGAACGCTCTTGATGAGTCCCGCGATGGTCGCGGCCGCGGCGCTCGCGGGAAGAGTCGCCGACGTGCGTGAGGTGAAGCGATGAGCGGGATCCGAGCCGAGCGCGTCACCGAGCGACGCGGACGCGGCGTCGTCGTGCGCGGCAACGACATCGACACCGATCAGATCATCCCCGCGCGCTACATGACCTCGATCCGGTTCGCCGGGCTCGAGGAGTTCGTGTTTCGCGACGTGCGCTTCAACGCCGACGGCGAGCCCAAGGGCCACCCGTTCGACGACCGGCGCTTCCGCGGCGCGTCGATCCTGGTCGTGAACCAGAACTTCGGCTGCGGCAGCTCGCGCGAGCACGCGCCGCAGGCGCTGCAGCGCTGGGGCATTCAGGCGCTCGTGGCCGAGTCGTACGCGGAGATCTTCTTCGGGAACTGCATCGCCCTCGGCATCGTCGCGGTCACCGCATCGAGCGAGAACGTCGGGCGGCTCATGGACGCGATCGAGCTCGACCCCGGGCAGGAAGTGCACATCGATCTCGAGACGCAGGTCGTGAGCTGGCGCGGCGGCAGTGCGCCCGTGCACATGCCCGACGGCGCGCGCAAGCAGCTCCTCGACGGAAGCTGGGACGCCATGCGCACGCTGCTCGAGCCGCGTGCGCAGATCCTCGCCAAGGTCGCCGCGCTCCCGTACGCGAAGGGCTTCTAGAGCGCGAGCCGCACGCCCCGGCCGGCGCGCCACGCGGCGTGGCACAGGTCGATGATGCGCAGGAGCGCGCGCTCGAACTCGCGCCGGTCGAAGCGCAGTCGGTACTCGACCGACGCATCCACGCTGCCCGCGTCACTCGGCGGCTCCACCGTGAGCTCGAGCGACGCGTAGTCGCGCTCGCCGCTCCAGAGCTCGTTCTCGATCGCGTACAGGATCTCGATCGCGCGCTCGAGCGAGCCGGGGAAGAGCACGGCCTCGCAGCCGGGGCCGATCGGGCCGAGCTCGAGCGGAAGCAGGTTCAAGCGCGCGACGACCCCGAGCGCGACGAGCGCGTGCGCAGCGTTCGGCGGAATCGCGACACGCGGCAGTCGCTCCTGCGCGTCGTCGTCCAGCGTGAAGTCGACGATTCCCACCTCGCCGGCGCGGAAGCCCGGCTGCGCCTCCACCGGCCGTGTCGGGTCGAAGTACACGATCTTCATGCGAGGCCGGTGTCAGGAACGCAGTCGCGCCTCGATCTCGTGAACGCCTTCCCTCTCGGACACGGCATGGCGCAGGAATATCACGTCCGGGCGGGCCCACCGCTCGCGCGCGGGGGAGGATCGCGACCCGAGCGAGTCTCATTGGGCTCGCTCGACCGCGCCGAGAACCTCGGCGAGCTCCGCGTCCTCCAGCGTCTCCTTCTCGAGCAGCAACCGCGCGCCCTCGACGAGAACGGTGCGATTGTGCTCGAGCAGGGCACGCGCGCGCTCGAACGCCTGATCGACGAGCGCGCGCACGGCGGCGTCGATCTCGCGCGCGACTCCCTCGCTGTAGCTGCGCGCGCGCAGGGCCGGCGGAAGCGGGCCGAGGAAGCCCGCGGGCTCGTCGGCGTACGTGACGTGGCCGAGCTCCGGGACCATCGCGAAGCGCGTGACCATGCTGCGCGCGAGGTCGGTGGCGCGCGCGAGATCGTCCGCGGCTCCGGTCGAGAGGTGTCCGAAGATGATGTGCTCTGCCGCGCGCCCGCCGAGCAGGACCGTCAGCCGCGCTTCGAGATCCTCTCGCGTCAGGAGGTAGCGCTCGTCGGCGGGTCGCTGCAGCGTGTAGCCGAGCGCGCCGAGACCGCGCGGGATGATCGAGATCTTGTGGACCGGGTCGCAGCCGGGCAGGGCGGCGGCGGCGATCGCATGGCCGAGCTCGTGGTGCGCGACGATCTCGCGCTCGCGCGGCGAGAGGATTCGATTGCGCTTCTCGAGACCCGCCACGATGCGCTCGACCGCGACGGTGAAGTCCGCCAGCGTCACCTCTGCGGCATTGCGTCGCGTGGCGACGAGCGCGGCTTCGTTCACCAGATTGGCGAGGTCGGCGCCGGTGAAGCCAGGAGTGAGCGCGGCGATCTTCTCGGCGTCGATCTCTGCGGCCGCGCGGATCTTCGCCAGGTGGACGCCGAGGATCTGCACGCGGCCGCGGCGATCCGGCCGATCGATCAGCACCTGCCGGTCGAAGCGACCCGCGCGCAGCAGCGCGGCGTCGAGGACGTCGGGCCGGTTCGTCGCGGCGAGCAGGACGATTCCGCTG
>CAZMKX010000028.1:0-14296 GCA_964566375.1 uncultured Myxococcales bacterium | reverse complement strand
CCGCGAATCACCTTGCGCGCGCGATCGCTGGTCGTGCCCTGCCCGTCGTCGAGCGAGCCGAGCGCGGCCGCGTGCTCCGCGACGACCAGGTCGACCACTTCGTCGCGCAGCCCTTCCTTCGAGCCGAAGTAGTACTGGATCAGCGCCGAATCCACGCCCGCTCGCTCCGCGATCTGGCGCGCGGAGGCCTGCGCGAACGAGCCCTCGACGATCACTTCCCGCGCGACCGCCAGGATCCGTTCGCGAGTCAGCCGGGACGCTGCGCCGAGCGGCCGGCCTCGGCGTCGGGTGCCGGTCGGCGTCAGCTTTTTCGGAGCTCCCATGTGCGGATCATAGCTCGGCGTAGCGCTCGCGTTTGCGTCTTCGCGCCGCAGCGCGTAGGCTTCGTTCCGTATTGAAGGACTGGGTTCCGAATAATGGAACAGCCGAGAGTCGAGCGAACGGGTGAGCTGAGCGGCACGATCGACAAGGCGCTCGAGCTCCTCTTCCACTTGCACGAGCAGGCGGACGCGCGCGGCGTATCGGAGCTCGGCCGCGCGCTGCAGCTGCCGAAGTCGACGGCGCACCGGCTTCTGGCGTCGCTGTCCCGCCGCGGCCTGATCGAGCGCGACGCGCTCGGCCGCTACCGACCGGGAATCGCGCTGGTCGCGCTCGGCCTGGGCGTGCTCGAACGCGAGCCGCTGGTCGAGGCGTCCCGGACCGTTCTCGAGCGCACGGCCGAGACGCTGGGCGAGACGATCTTCCTGTCCGGCGCGCGCGCGGGCCGCTTGTACGTGCTCGACAAGCAGGAGGGAACGGGCTTCCTGCGCGCGGCGCCGCGCGTCGGCAGCGAGATTCCCGCGCACGCGACCGCGATCGGCAAGCTGTATCTCGCGTTCGCGCCCGAAGAGCTTCGCCGCGCCGATGCGACGCTGCAGCGCTTCACGCGTGCGACCCTCGTCCAGCCCGACGCGCTCGCGCGCGAGATCGAGCGCGTTCGCGCGAGCGGCCTCGCCGAGATGCGCGACGAGTGGATCCCGGGGCTTTCCGGAATCGCCGCGCCGATCCGGCTCGGCGAGCGTCTCTTCGGCGCCGTGGCACTCGCCGCTCCGAGCCCTCACTTCGACGCCGCGCGCGAGCGCGGCTTTCGCGAAGGCCTGGTCGCCGCGGCGGCCGAGATCGAGTCACGCGTCGCGGGCGGGCGGGGCAAGCGACCCGCCGCCCGAGCAGGAGGCAAGCGATGAAGGTCTGGATCGACGGTCGGGTGGTGGACGGGAGCGAGGCGCGCATTCCCGTCACGGATCACGGACTGCTCTACGGCGACGGCGTCTTCGAGGGCATCCGCCTGGCGGGCGGTCGCGTCTTCCGGCTCGACGCGCACCTCGCGCGGCTGCGTCACTCCGCGCGCGCGATCGGCCTCGAGCTTCCCGGAGGCGTCGAGGGGATTCGTGCGATCCTGCTCGAGACCGCGCGCGCTTGGGGCCGGCCGGACGGCTACGTACGCCTGCTCGTCACGCGCGGTGACGGCGCGATGGGCGTCGACCCGACGCGTTGCCCGAGCCCGCGCGTCGTCTGCATCGTGTGCGAGATCGAGCTCTATCCCGAGGACAAGCTGCAGACGGGCATCTCGATGGTGACGGTGAGCTTGCGCCGGCCTGCCCCGGACGTGCTCGACCCGCGCGTGAAGAGCTTGAACTACCTGAACAGCGTGCTCGCGAAGCGCGAGGCGCGCCTGCGGGGCGCCGACGAGGCGCTGATCCTGAACGCCGCGGGAATGGTCGCCGAGGCCGCCGTCGCGAACGTGTTCGCGTTCCGCCGCGCCAGGCTCGTGACTCCGCCGCCGACCGACGGCGCGCTCGAGGGCGTGACGCGCGGCGCCGTGCTCGAGCTCGCCGCGAGCCTGGGCATTCCCGCCGAGGAGCGCACGATTTCGCGCATGGATCTGCTCTCCGCCGACGAGGTATTCCTGTGCGGAACGGGCGCGCGCGTCGTCGCCGTGAGGTCCGTCGACGGGGCCGAGATCGGCATCCACGCGCCCGGTCCGGTCACCGAGAAGATCGCCGCGGCATTCGCCGCGCTCGCGCGCACCGACGGCGTGCCGTTCCTGACTTGAGAGATCCCGGCACGCGGGAGCCCGAAACGAAGCCGCCTTCGCTCAGCGCCGCCTGACTTCCGAGTGATGCGCGATCTGCTCGCGGGTGTAGGCGTGCTCGGGACCGACGACGCAGGCGCTGCGCGCGTCGCAGGCGCTCTCACAGGCCGGGTGGGTGAGCCGGACCCGATAGCAGGCGGCGGAGTCGACGCCCTGCGCGCCGATCACGGCTCCGTGACACGCGCGCACGCAGGGTGCCGGACAGCCGTCGCACGGCGAGAAGAGCGCTGGCGCCGAAGGCGCGGCCCGGTCGGCCAGGAGCAGCACGGCGCGGATCGCGATCCAGGGTCCGAACACGGGATGGATCAGCACCCCGACGCGGCCGGGTGTACCGAACCCGGCGCGCCTCGCGAGCGTGACGAGCGGCAGGTACACACCCTCGCGTCGGTCGGCGTAGAAGCCGATCGCGGCACGGGGTTCGACGAGTCTCGCCGCCTCGTCGAGGACGCGCCGCGTGTACGCGTCGAGCGGATCGTCGGCGAGCGCACGCTCGGGGGAGGCGCAGAACCGCTCCCAGAGTGCTCGTCCGGCGTTGCCGACGATGAGCGCGCTCTGCGCGCCCGTCGCGAGCTGCGTGGAGCGCCACGGCGCGGGAACGAGCGCGTCGTAGGTCTCGATCTCGACCGACCCGGTGAGCGCGAGGCCTGCGTCCGCCAGATGCGCGAGCACGCGCGCCCGGCTCAAGCCCCGCTCTCGAAGCGCTGACCCGGCGCGAGACCGACGCGCTTGGCGAAGTCCGCGGCGGTCTCCTTGCCGGCCGCTCCGCGCGCGCGCTTCACGTGCAGAACGCCGCCGCGAAGCGCGATCGCGAGTCCGGAAGCGTCGAGCGCGACGACGGTACCGGGCGCGGCAGCGACCGCGCCCGGCGCGAAGCTCGCCTCGAAGAGCCGCACGGGCGCGCCCTGGAAGCGCAGGAACGCGCCGGGCTGCGGGTCGCAGCCGCGCACGAGCGCGTCGATCGTCGCGGCAGGCGCGCCGAGGTCGATCGCCGCGACCGCGTCGTCGACCAGTCCCTGCGCCGTGGCGAGCGACTCGTCCTGCTTCTGCGGGCGCGCACGCCCGCTCGCCACGAGCTCCGTCGCCTCGACCAGCGCCTCGATGCCGAGCGGCTGGAGCTTCTCGAAGAAGAGCGTGGCCGTCGTCTCGACCGGAGAGAGCGGCACCGGCCCCTTCTGCACGACGATCGGACCGGTGTCGGCGCCATCGTCCGGCACGAAGATCGTGACACCGGACTCGCGCTCGCCGAGGATGATCTGCCATTGCAGCGCCGCGCCGCCGCGGTGCCGCGGCAGCAGCGACGGGTGGAAGCACAGGCTCTTGTGGCGCGGCGCGTCCGTGATCTCGCGCGGCAGGAAGACCTGCACCGACGCCAGCAGGTTCAGGTCGGGCGCGAGCGCGCGATACTCGTCGAGCGCCGCGGGAATGGCCTCGCCGGTCTTCTTGCGGTAGAAGCGGCGGCGCACCAGCGGAATGCCGAGCTCGACGGCGCGTTCCGCGAGCGCGTCCGGCCGGCCCGCGTCGGGCGGAGCGAACACGCCGACCACCTGGTGACCGTTCGCCCGCACGCGCTCGAGAGTCTCGCGCCCGAATGCGGCTTGTCCGAAGAGCGCGATGCGCAAGCTCATTCGGGCAGCCTAGCACGCGGCCCGATGGCTCGAACCGGCTTCGCGGGATGACCGATCGCGAGCACGCCCGGCGGGATGTCGTGCGTCACGACGGAGCGCGCGCCGATCACGACGTCGTCGCCGATCGTCACGCCCTGGAGCACCGTCACGTCCGAGGCGATCCAGACGCGCTCGCCGATCGTGACCGGGCTGCTGCGCTCCGGTGTATGGACGTCCAGGTTGTGGAAATCCGAATCGAGGATGCGAGAGCCGAAGCCCATCATCGAGTCGTCGCCGAGCCGGATGCCGACGTTCGCGTGCAGCATCGCGCCGTTGATCAAGCAGCGCGCGCCGAGCTCGACGCGCGCGCCCTCCGCGACCGTGACGTAGTTCGGGCCGCACTCGGTCCGAAGCCAGACGCGCCGTCCGAGCGCGAGCACGCCCCCCTGTTGGACCCAGACGTGATTCGCGCGCCGCCGCTCGGTCGCGTAGCCCGCGCCGACCTCTACTCGCGCGCCCGGCTCGATGCGGAGGTCCGTGAAGCGCAGGTTCGGCGACGCGTGCGCGCCAACTTCGAGCCGGCCGTCGAAGCGCCTGCGCCAGAGCGCGAAGCGGAGCCGGTCGAAGCGGTAGATCGCGCGCAGCAGGACGGCGTCCATGGCGGCGCAGTCTATCACTGGCGGAAGAGGTCCCGGACGGGCGCTGGAAGCGGTTTCGGAACCCCGCGCCGCTCGCCCGGCACGCGCCCTCGACCCGATCGATTCGGCGCGAGCGCTCGGCGGTTCGACGAGGTGTGCTCGCCCATCGCTCGGGCCGGGCGCGTGCGCCGGGATCGGGTCGGGGATTCCGGGACCGCTTCTTCGTCGCGCGCGCGGAGCCGATAAGCGCCGGCAGTGGCGGTCGGAAAGGACGATCTGTACGCGCTCGTTCTGGGCGAGCTCGAATCGGCGCTCGACCCGCGCGAGCTGCGCCGTCGCGGCCGCGACGCGCTCTTCGAGCTGGCCCAGGACGCGACGGGCTTCGCGGCACAGCGGGCCCCGGGAACGGTGCGCGTGCGGGTCGCGCGCCCGGGGGGCCATCGCGCGGGGCGCGTCACGGTCGAGATCCTGGCCGCGGATCAGCCCTTCATCGTCGACACGGTTCGCCTGGTGCTGCGCCGCGGCGGCCAGCACGAGCTCTTGCTCGCCCACCCGTTGCTCGCGCTCGAGCGCGACGCGGACGGGAGCATCGCCCGGATCGGCCGCGAGTCCGTCGCCCGCACGCGCGAGTCGTACGTGTACGCGGAGCTCCACCTTCCGGACGCACCGGGTGCCTGCGAACGGCTCGCGCGCGAGCTCGAGGCCGCGCTCGACGACGCGCGCAACGTCGTCGCCGATCACGCGCCCATGCTCGCGCAGCTGCGCGCTCACGTCGCGCGGATCGAGGCGTGTGCGGGCGTGCTCCCCGGCGGCGGGGAGCGCGTGCGCGGTCTGGCCGAGATCCTGCGCTGGCTCGAGACCGAAGGCTTCCTGTTCATGGGCTACCGCCGCTATTCGACCCGGCGCGAGGCCGGCGTCTGGCGCGTCGCGCTCGACTCGGGCAGCGCGCTCGGAATCCTGCGCGACGCAGAGGACTCGCGCTTCGCCGAGCCGGACGCACGCGCGCCGGTGCCGGCGCAGGTCGCCGAGCGGCTCGACGATGAGCGCGTGATCTTCTTCGACAAGACGCGCAGCGATTCGCGCGTGCACCGCCGCGGTCGACTCGATTCGGTGTCGGTGAAGATTCTCGACGCGGACGCCCGCGTGGTCGGCTTCGCGCGCTTCGTCGGCCTGCTCACGAACCGCGCCATGCGCATGCGTCCGTCCGCGCTCGCGATCCTGGCTACGCGGCGCGCGCGAGTGCTCGAGACGCTCGGCACTGAGCCCGGCTCGCACACCCACAAGCTCGCGCTCGAGGCCTACGACTGCCTGCCGCTGGAGTTCCTGCTTCCCGCGCAACACGACGACGTGTCGCGCCTCGTCGCACGAATCGTCGCCGCCGCCGAGCTCGGCCGTACCGAGGTCGCGAGCGTCGCGGACGCTGCGAACCGCTCATTCTTCGTCACGGTGGCGCTGCCTCGACGCACCTACGAGGAGCGTTTCCGCGTCGAGATCGACGACCTGCTCGAACGCCGGCACGGTGCGAGCCAGATCGACCACCGCAGCTCGTTCCTCGACGAGGATCTCGCGCTGGTGCACTTCTTCTGCGCCTGCGACGACGAGCTCGCGCCCGACACGCTCTCCTCTCTCGAGGACGAGGTACGGGCGCGCGTCGAGCCGTGGGAAGCGCGATTCGAATCCGCGCTCGCCGGTACCACCTCCGCCGAGGCCGCGTTCCGGCTCGCCGAGTTCTACGCCGGCGCGTTTCCCGAGGCGTATCGCGTCGTCACCTCGCCCGAAGAGGCGGTGCTCGACGTCGGACACCTCGAGCGGCTGCACCGCGGTGAGAGCCGCGTCGAGCTCGGGCTGGACTTCGCGACCGCCTACGGTGACGCGCACACGCACCGGCTGAAGCTCTACCTGCGCGAGCGGCCGTTCCTGACCGACGTCCTTCCCGTCGTGGATCGCTTCGGCGTGCGCGTCGTCGACGCGACGCTGACCGAGTGCCGGGTGGCAGCCGGGCAGCCGCTCTGGATCGTCTCGTTCCGGATCGAGCCGATGGCGCCCGGGGAAGGCGCGTCGGGCGACGTCGAGGCGCGCGTGCTCGACGGCCTGCGCGCCGCGCTCTCCGGTCGCGTCGAGGGCGACGACCTGAACCGGCTCGTGCGCGTGGCGGGCCTCGACTGGCGCAGCGTCGACGTGCTGCGCGCCTACCTCGAATACGCGCGGCAGATCGGCCAGGCCCCGACGGGAACACTGGCGAGCGACGCGCTCGTGCGTCACCCCGCAGCGACGCGGGCGCTCGTGGCGCTCTTCCACGCGCGCTTCGACCCCGACCTGCGCGAACCGCGGGAGAGCGCGCTGGAGGCTCGTGCGCGCGCGCTCGCCGAGGCGCGAAGCCCGATCGCGAGCGCCGCCGAGGACCGCGTATTCGGTCTGCTCGAGTCGCTCGTCTCGAGCACCGTGCGCACGAGCTTCTTCGTGCCCGGCGCGGAAGGCGCGCCGCACGAGCTGGCGCTGAAGCTCGACTCGCGGCGCATCCCGGGCCTGCTCGCGCCCGTGCCGAAGGTCGAGATCCTCGTGCACTCGCCCGAGCTCGTCGGCATCCACCTGCGCGGCGGCCCCGTCGCGCGCGGGGGCTTGCGCTGGAGCGATCGCCGCGCCGACCTGCGCACGGAAATCCTCTCGCTGTGGAAGACGCAGCGCGTGAAGAACGGCTTGATCGTTCCGGTCGGCGCCAAAGGCGGCTTTGCGCTCAAGCGGACGCCACCGGACGCGCGCGCGGCGCGGGCCGAGGCCGACCGGCTCTACGCCCGGTTCGTCTCGGCGCTCTTGCGGCTCACCGACGACGTGCGCGGGGATCGCGTCGTCGGTCCCGAGCGCGTCGTGCGCCACGACGGCGACGACCCGTATCTGGTCGTCGCCGCGGACAAGGGCACGGCGCACCTCTCCGACGTCGCGAACGGCGTGGCGCAGGCCGGCGGATTCTGGCTCTGCGATGCGTTCGCGAGCGGTGGGAGCAACGGCTACGACCACAAGCGCTGCGCGATCACCGCGCGCGGCGCGTGGGTCTGCGCGAGCCGCCACTTCGCGGAGCTCGGCCGCGATCCGGAGCGCGACGTGTTCACGGTCGCGGGCATCGGTGACATGTCGGGCGACGTCTTCGGAAACGGACTCCTGCTGATGCGGCGCGCGAAGCTGGTCGCGGCATTCGACCACCGTCACGTCTTTCTCGACCCGGATCCCGATCCCGAGCTCTCGTGGCAGGAGCGCAAGCGCCTTTTCGAGCTGCCGCGCTCGTCGTGGGACGACTACGCGCGCGAGCGGATCAGCGCGGGTGGCGGCGTGTTCGAGCGCGGCGCGAAGCGGATCGAGCTGTCGGCGCAGGCGCGCGCGCGTCTGGCGACCCCGGCCGAGGCGCTCTCCGGCGAGGAGCTGATTCGCGCGATCCTGTCCGCGCCCGTCGATCTGATCTGGAACGGGGGCATCGGCACGTATGTGAAGGGCTCCGCCGAGCCGCACGACGCCGCGGGGGACCGCGTGAACGACGGCGTGCGCGTGGATGCTCGCGACGTGCGCGCGCGAATCGTCGTCGAAGGCGGAAATCTCGGGCTCACGCAGGCGGCGCGCGTCGAGCTCGCGCGCCTCGGCGTGCGCATCGACACCGACGCGATCCACAACTCGGGTGGCGTCGACCTCTCCGACCACGAGGTCAACTACAAGATCCTGCTGGCGCAGAGCGTCGCCGACGGAACGCTCTCGGTGTCGGGCCGCAACGACCTGCTTCGCGCGTGCGTGGAGGAGGCCGCCGAGGACGTCCTCGCGCACAATCGCAGCCAGAGCCTGTGTCTCTCGCTCGACGCTCTTCGCGCGCGCGAGGCGCCGTCGCGCTTCGCCGAGGCGACCGAGTTCCTGGTCCGCCACGCGGAGCTCGACGCGCCGGTCGAGAATCTGCCCGATCGCTCGGTGCTGCAGGCGCGCGTCGAGAGCGGCGGAGCGGATGCGGTCTGGACGCGACCGGAGCTCGCGATCCTGCTCGGCTACACGAAGCTCCTCGCGAAGCGCTCGCTCGCGCAGTCCGCGCTCCTCGATCACGAAGCCCTCGCGCCGCTTCTCGCGTCGTACTTTCCCGAGCGCCTTCGCCGCGCGCAGCCCTCCGCGCTCGCGAGTCACCGGCTCCGTCGTGAGATCACCGCGCTGGTTCTGGTGAACCGCGTGATCGACCATGCCGGAGTGACGCTCGTACCCGAGCTGGCGCGCACGCTCGGCGCCGAGCCGGCGGACGTCGTCGCCGCGTGGTGGAGCGCCGATCAGCTTCTCGACGGCGCGGGGCTCCGCGCCTCGATCGATGCGAGCGCGCGGGACGAGCACGAGCGGCTGCGCGCGCGGCTGCGGATCGAAGAGACCGTGCGCGAGTGCGCGGCGCTCGCGCTCGGCCTCGAGCAGCGCACTCTGTTCACGCCGGACGCGTTCGCCCGGCGACGCTCCGCTCTGGCGGAGCTTCGCGCGCAGGTCGCTGGCTCGTCGAGCGTGCTCGACGCCCTGCCGCGGCTGGTCCGCTCGCTCGGCGCGGTCCTCGCGGCGGAGCGCACGGGAGCACCGCTCACGCGCGCGCTGGAGCTCTGGTCGGCGCTGGGTGAGCGGACCCGGATCGCCTGGCTTCTCGATCGGCTCGCGTCCGTCGAGCGCCCCGACGCCTGGAGCCGGGTCGGCGCCGCGTCGCTGGCGCTCGACATGACCCGCGTGCTCTCGCTCCTGTGCGAGCGCGAGCTCGCCGGGGGCCCCCGGCCCGGTCCCGCGCTCGACGCGCAAATCGCCGAGATCTCTCGACTTTCGAGCGAGGTCGAGGCCGGCGAGCGCGGCCTCGCGCCGCTTCTCGTGCTGTCGCAGCAGATCCGGAGGCTGTGCTAGGGTTCGCCGCGGAGAGATGCCGGAGCGGTTGAACGGGGCGGTCTCGAAAACCGTTGTGCCCTAACGGGTACCGGGGGTTCAAATCCCTCTCTCTCCGCCATTTCCCACGGAGAGCCTCACGGAGAAGCTGGTCTACGTCCGGCTCGGGGGTTCGCCGCCGAGCCCCGCGCCGCTCGCGCGCGAGCTCGAAGCGCTCGGCGCGCGAAGTGTCGCCGTGAACGTCCCCGACGCGCACGTCGAGGCCAGGCTCGCGGCGCGCATCACGCGTCTCGATCCGACGCTCTCCGCGGTGATCTCGTTCTGGCTCGACGACGTGGACACGCGCGCGGAGCTCGAGCCCGCGCTGGCGCACGGCGCCGCACAGCTCGCGGGCTACTCCGTGCTCGAGTCGGTCGCATTGCCGAACACCACGCGCGTCGCGCCCGCGGGCGAACGAACGCCCGGCGTGAACATGATCGCGTGCATCGCGCCGAAGGCCGGGCAAGCGTACGACGAGTGGCTCGAGCACTGGCTCGGCGAGCACCGGCGCGTCGCGCTCGAGACGCAGGCGACCTACGCGTACGTGCGGAACGTCGTCGTGCGCGCGCTCACGCCCGGTGCGCCGGCGTGGAAGGGAATCGTCGAGGAGGGCTTCGACGCCGCAGCCGTCGGCGATCCGATGGCCTGGTACAAGGCGGGCGGCGAGAAGGCGAAGCTCGCGGCGAACCTCGGCCGCATGATCGCGAGCTGTCAGGCCTTCCTCGAGCTCGACCGCGTCGAGTCGCACCCGATGAGCGAGTACCGCTTCTAGCGCAGGTCGGGGAGCTTGTAGCCCTCGCTCGCGAGCCGGGCGCGGATCGCCTTCTTGTCGAGCTTTCCCGTCGACGTGAGCGGGACCGCGTCGACGAAGAGCACCTCGTCGGGAAGCTGCCACTTGGCGAACGTGCGCGCGCAGTGCGCCGCGACGTCGGCCGCGCTCACCTGGCTTCCGCCGGAACGCACGACCAGCGCGACGGGGCGCTCGTCCCATTTCGGATGCGGCTGCGCGACCACGGCCGCCGCGGCGACACCGGCAAGTGACACGATGTGGTTCTCGAGATCGACCGACGAGATCCACTCGCCGCCGGACTTGATCAGGTCCTTCGAGCGGTCGGCGATGATCAGGTACTCCTCGGGGTCGATCTTCGCGACGTCGCCCGTGACGAGCCAGCCGTCGTGGAACTTCTCGGGCTGTGGATCGTTGAAGTACTCGGCGCAGATCCACGGCCCGCGGATCAGCAGGTTTCCCGCGGCGCGCCCGTCGTGCGGGAGCGGCTTCCAGTCGTCGTCGACGATCTCGAGCTCGAGCCCGGGCATCAGGAGACCCGCCTTGGCGACGTTCTCGAACTGCGCATCGAGGGAGAGCGCGCGGTGCTTGCGCTTCGCGACGCGGCGCGAGAGCGTGCCGAGCGGGTTCGTCTCGGTCATTCCCCAGCCCTGGATCATCTCGACGCCGAGCGTGTCGTAGTACCAGCGCATGAGCGACACCGGCGGCGCGGAGCCGCCGCAGGTGAGCCGCGTGAGGTGAGACAGATCCCAGCGCTTCGGCTCGGCTTCGATCGCCGCGCGCGCGCCCTGCCAGATCGTCGGCACGCCCGCCGAGATCGTGACCTCTTCCGCGGCCATCAGGTCGAGCAGCGCCTTGGTGTCCATGAAGCGGTGCGGCATGACCTGCTTCGCGCCGAGCATCGTCGCGCTGAACGGAAGTCCCCAGCCCATGGCATGGAACATGGGCACGATGCCGCACACGGCGTCGGTCGCGGAGAGCCCCATCGCGTCGGTCATCGACTGCGCCATCGTGTGCAGATACGTCGAGCGGTGCGTGTACATGACGCCTTTGGGATTTCCGGTGGTGCCGCTCGTGTAGCAGAGGCCCATCGGCGCGTTCTCGTCGAGCACGGGCCAGTCGTAGTGGATCGGCTCCGAGGCGATCAGCTCGTCCCAGTCGACGGCGTTCTCGAACGCGCTCGACCAGCCCTGCGCTTCGCCGCCGACGACGATCAGCTCGACGCTCGGCATCTTGCCGCGCAGCTTCTCGAGCAGCGGCAGAAGGTCCGCGTCGACGAGGATCACGCGGTCGTGCGCGTGGTTGACGATGTATTCGAGCTCGCGCGGCGAGAGCCGGATGTTCAGCGTGTGCAGCACCGCGCCCATCGACGGCAGCGCCTGGTACGCCTCGAGGTGGCGGCGCCCGTTCCACATGAACGTGGCCACGCGGTCGCCGATCGCGATGCCGCGCCGGCGCAGCGCGTGCGCGAGCTGACAGGCGCGCGCGCGCGTCTCGGCATAGCTCTGCCGGTGCACGCCGCTGCCCGTCATCGTCACGATCTCCTCGTCGGGCGAGAGCCGTGCGCCGCGGTCGAGAAGCCGGGACAGGAGAAGCGGGGTGCGCTGCATGGTCATGATCGGGTCAGCTCCTTCTGGGATCGACGAGAATCTTCACCTGCCCGGCCGGTGTCGCCAGGCTCGCGAAGGCCGTGTCGAGATCGGCGAGGCCGACCGTCGACGTGCGCAGCGGGCCGACGCGGATCCGCCCGCCGGCGATCAGCTTCATCGCGAGCGCGAACTCCTCGTGAAGGTAGCCGAGCGACGCGACCAGGCGGACCTCCTTCACGAGCCAGGTGGCGGGATCGATCTGGGCCTTGGCGCTCGCGAGGCCGACGAGCGCGACGATTCCGCCGCGGCGCACGAGCTCGACCGACTGCTGCACGGTGGCGGCGATGCCCGCGCACTCGAAGACCACGTCGGGGCCGAGCGGAGCGCAGGCCGAGGCGATGCGCGCCGGAACGTCGTCGACACCCGGACGCAGCACGAGATCCGCACCGAGCTCGCGCGCGAGCGCGCCGCGCGAGGCGTCGGGCTCGACCACGATGGCGTACGCCGCGCCGGCCGCGCGCGCGCACTGCAGCACCAGGAGCCCGATCGGACCCGCGCCGAGCACGACGACGCTGTCGCCGAGCCGCAAGTCCGTGCGGCGCAGCGCGTGCACGGCGACCGTCGCGGGCTCGACCAGCGCCGCGTCCTCGTCGGAGAGCTCGGGCGGTACGCGCGAGAGGCGCGCGGCGTCGATCGCGATCGCGCGCGCGAAGCCACCGTGCTTCGCCGCGAGCGGGCCGAGCCCGATCATGCCGAGCATCGCGCTGACACAGTGCACCGCGTCCCCCGCGAGACAGCTCGGGCAGGTTCCGCACGCCGGCGCGACGCCGGCGACGACGCGGTCCCCTTCCTTCACGCGGCGCACGCCGGCTCCGCACGCGGCGATCGTGCCGACCCACTCGTGTCCGCAGATCGCAGGGTTGTACGGCTCGCCCGAGAGCCACGCATGCACGTCCGTGCCGCAGATCCCGCAGTACGCGATCTCGACCACGGCCTTTCCCGGTTCGGGCAACGGCTCGGGCATCTCGACGAGCTCGAGCTTCTGCTTGCCGGTGACGAGGGCCGCGCGCATGCGGCATTCTCGGCGCATGGACGCGGCGCTGTCTACTGCTGCCAGCGGCCCTCGTAGCGCAGTCGACCGCCCGCATCGCGCAGGATCAAGCGCTGCTCGTCCTGGGTGCGGAAGCGCCCGCTCGCGTCGCGAAACGCATAGCTCACCACCATGCGCAGATAGACGCGGCCGCCGACCGAGCGCTCCTCGTCGATGTCGGCCGCAATCAGCCGGAAGCCCTCGCGCGTCCCGGGGACACCTGCGAACGCCGACGGCTCGTCCGCGAAGCCGAGCACCTCGAGACCTTCGCGGTCGTGGCTCGCGAGCGCGCGCAGCCAGTCGTCGACGAAGCGCGTCACGTCGGGCGGAAGCTCGAAGCCGCGCGCGCTCGGTGCGGGCTCGGTCGCGGCCGACTCCGTCGCCGAGCCGTCGGGCGCGGCCGGAACGACGGCCGGCGTGGAACGAGCGACCGGCTTCGGAGCGGGCGGCTCGAGGACGCGGCCCTCGACGACGGGCTCGGGGATCTCGATCTCGACCGCGGGTCGTGCGGGCGTGACCTTCGCGGGCGCGGCGGGCTTCGGAGCGGGGGCGGGCGCCGGCTTCGGAGCGGGCGCGGCATTCGCAATCGGCTTCGGCACGGCTGCGGGTGGCGGCGTCCGCACGATCGCAGGCCGCGGACGGGCTGGTGCCGCCCCTTCCGGCGGCTGATCCGTTCCGGTGTAGAGCCAGAAGCCCAGTCCGATCGCGACGATCAGGAGCGTTCCGCCGACGCCGGCGAGGATCGACGTCACGTCGAGGCCCCGCCGTGCGCGAACGGGCGTCATCAGCGGAATCTGGATCTGCTGCTCCGAGGGGCGCAGGAACTCCGGCTCCGGCGATGCCGCGGCGGGCGGCGCCAGCTCGGTCGCGATCTCGGGCTCCGCTTCGCGCGCGGGGGCGAGCTCGGGCGCCGCCTCGACGGGCTCGGCGACGACATTTGCGATCTCGTCGTCGAGATCCGCGAACGAGAACTCCGGGTTCAGATCGAACGCGGACTTCTCCGCAGGCGCGACGCTGAGCTCGGCGGCGATGTCCGCCGTCAGATCGGCTACCGGCTCGAGCTCCGGAAGCGGGGCTGGCATCGGCACGAAGTCGAGCTCCGCGGCGACTGCGGGCTCGGGTTGCGGATCGGGCGTCGGTGCTGGCGCGGCTTCGCGCTCGGGCAGCCCTTCGGGCAGCACCTCGGGCAGCGCTTCGGGCAACGCTGCAGCAGCGGTCGCGTTCGGGACGTCCAGAATCACGACCGAGACGTTGTCCGACCCACCGGCCGCGTTTGCAGCGTCGACGAGCGCGCGCGTGGTCTCGTCCGCCGTGCCGCGCGCGAGCAGCGGGCGGAGCGCGCGGTCATTGACGCAGCCGTGCAAGCCGTCCGAGCAGAACAGCAGTCGGTCGCCGGGCGCGAGCTCGAGCGGGACGAGCTCGACGACGACGTCGGGCGATTGTCCCAGCGCGCGCGTCAGCTCGTGGCGGCGCGGATGCGTCTCGGCGGCTTCGGGTGTGATCACGCCGATCGAGATCCACTCGCTCATCAGCGAGTGATCGCGCGTGA
>CAZMKX010000027.1:1521-14359 GCA_964566375.1 uncultured Myxococcales bacterium | reverse complement strand
CTGCGGCGGGTTACGCGACTCTTCGAGGCTTCGATCGCGCGTGCCGAGGTTGACCCTGGGCGATCTGCGCGATAAAACCGGTCGGCCGACATCTTTCTCGACCAGGACCCAGGAGTCAGCGCCCATGAAGTCTCCCGCCCAGCGCCGCGCATCGACCGCCCGCACGTCGCTCGAGTTCTTCAAGGGCTTTCTGAAGAACCCGCGCGAGGTCGGCTCGGTGATCCCGAGCTCGCGCTTTCTCACGCGGCGGACGCTCGAGTGTGGCGACATCGCGCACGCGCGCGTGATCGTCGAGCTGGGCCCGGGCACGGGCGTGCTGACGCGCCACGCGCTCGAGCACATGCGGCCCGACGCGAAGCTGGTCGCGATCGAGATCAGCAAGGACTTCTCCGAGGTGCTGCGAAAGGAGTTTCCCGACCCGCGCCTGTACGTGCACCACGGCAGTGCCACCGAGATCGAGGCCGCGCTCGCGAAGGTCGGCGAGACGCACGCGGACCTCGTCATGTCCGGAATCCCGTTCTCGACCCTCGAGCACGGCGTGGGCTTCGCCACCCTCCAGGCCGCGAAGCGCGTGCTGACTCCCGAGGGCCGCTTCGTCGCCTACCAGTTCCGCAGCAAGGTGAAGGACTTCGGCGAGCCCGTCTTCGGCTCCCGGCCCGAGATCCGCAGCGGCTTCTGGAACGTCCCGCCGATGAAGATCTACGTCTGGAGGCAGAGCGGGGCGCTCGCGTGAACGTGGTCTTCCCGAGCGGCGGCGACTCGATCGCCGGCGCTCTCTACGCGCCCGATGCCGGCGGTGGCCCGCGGCCGGGCGTGATCGTGCTGCACGACGTCTGGGGCCTGCACGAGCCCTACCACGCGATCGGCAAACGCCTGGCCAGCGCCGGCTTCGTGGCGCTCGCGCTCGACCTGTACGCGCGCGGCGAGAAGCCCGGGTCGCCCGCCGACATGCCCGGCGTCATGAAGTTCCTGCACCGCTTGCCCGACCGCCGCGTGCTCGCCGACGTGCAAGCCGCGATCGGCTTCCTGCACGCCCGGCCCGAGGTCGCGGGCCGCAAGATCGGCCTGACGGGCTTCTGCATGGGCGGGAAGTACGCGTTCCTCGCCGCGAGCCGCTGTCGGGGTCTCGCTGCCGTGGTGCCCTGGTACGGAATGCTGCACGCCGCGTCGCTCGACGACGCGAATCCCGAGCACGCGCTCGACGCGATCGACGACGTCCGCTGCCCGGTGCTCGCCCTCTTCGGCGCCGAGGACGCGCTGATTCCGCTCGCCGACGTGGACGCGCTGCGCGCGCGGGCTGCGAAGGCCGCGCTGCCCGTCGAGGTGGTGGTCTACACCGGCGCGGGACACGCCTTCGCGAACGAGACCCGCGCGGACGTATACCGCCCGGAAGCGGCGGCGGACGGCTGGCGCCGCGCGCTCGCGTTCCTCGCGCGGGAGCTGGAGGCCTAGCCGTGGATCGACCCACCGTCTCCGAGCTCCTCCGTGCGGTGCAGACGTTCATCGAGCGCGACCTGCTGCCCGAGCTCGAGGGCGTGAAGCGCTTCCACGCGCGTGTCTCCGCCAACGTTCTGGCGATCGTGCAGCGCGAGCTCGCGCTCGCCGGCGAGCAGCGCCCCGCCCAGCACGCGCGGCTCTCCGCGCTGCTCGGTCACGCGGAGCCGGCGCCCTCGGACCCGCGCGCGCTCGATCGCGCCGTCGAGGAGCTCGAGCGCGAGCTCTGCACGCGGATCCGCGCCGGCTTCGGCGAGTCCGGCGACGAGCGGGCGCGACTCCTCGCCCACCTGCGCGCGACGTCCGCCGAGCGGCTGGCCGTCTCGAACCCCGGCTACGCCTGAGCTAGCCTCGCCGGCAGAGGGAGGGAGCGTGACGGAGCTCTCGGGGACGGTCTCGAAGCTGCGAGCCGCGTCGACCAGCGTCGACGACGTCGAGCTGGCGGATCTGCACACGCGCGAGGAGATCACCACGCGCACGGAGGACGGCTGGACGCTGTCGCTTACGCGCTACCGGCCGCGCCCGCAGTCGTTCCCGCAGCCGCTGCTCGGCGTGCCGCTCCTGCTCGTGCACGGCTACACCCAGAACCGGCGCGCCTGGAGCTCCGGCGAGTTCGTGAAGAGCATGCTGTTCTTCGGCGCCGACCTGTTCCTGCTCGAGCTTCGCGGCCACGGCAAGAGCGGAATCGAGCAGCAGCGCCGCGAGTCCCGCGCGACGGGCCTGCCGCTGCCCGAGGACCTCGATCATCTCTGGGATCTCGACTCATACCTGCTCTTCGACCTGCCCGCGGCGATCGCGGAGGTGAAGCGAGTGACCGGCCGCGACAAGATCTTCTACTGCGGTCACAGCCTGGGCGGAATCCTGGGGTACGCGTACGCCACGCTCTTCGACGATCTCCAGGGGCTGATCACGATCGGCGCGCCGTCCGATTTCGCGCGCATGCCCCCGTGGCTGCGACTGGCCGCGTGGGCGCCGGTGTTCGCGTTTCCCGCGATCGACCTCGCGCTCGCAGGCGCGAACCTGGCGCGTGTTTCGGGGCGCGCGCTGCGCCGGCTTCCCGGACTGACTCCTCCGGCGCGCGCGTTCACGCCCTGGCGCTTCCGGCGCCTGCCGTTCCGCGCGGCGTTCCGCTGGCTCGAGGAGAACCTGCGCAGCGGCGTCGGGGCGCCGCTCACCGGACGCCTGCCGTTCAGCCGTCCGCTGCTCTACCAGCCGCGAAACGTCGCCCTCGGCGCGCTCCGGCCGCTCTTGCGCGAGGGCGGGACCGACGAGCCGCGAGCGACGCTCGAGCAGCTCGCGCGCTGGGCGCGCCGAGGTGTGCTCACCAGCCCGCGTCTTCGCCACGACATCGCCGCGGCGTTCCCGCGCATCCGCATCCCGCTCGCCATCTTCTTCGGGGACGAGGACCCGCTCGCCTCGGTTCAGACCACGCGCAACGTCTATCGCGCGGCGTCGAGTGAGTATCTCCTCTGGCGACCCGTGCGCGGAAACAGTCACCTGGATCTCACCATGGGCTACGACATCCGGCAGATCGCCTACGATGTGAAGAACCTCATGAGCTGGGCGCTCGACCACGAGAGCGGAAACAACTCGCTGCCTCGACGTCGCCGCGCGCGCGCGAGCTGAGTCGGGACGGATGGAGGTCTTCCTCGTCCGCCACGGCGCGACGCAGGAGCTCTTCACGCGCCGCTACGGAGACCCCGCGCTCTCGGAGGCCGGCCGCGCGCAGGCCGACGCGCTCGCCGAGAGGCTTCGCGAGACCCATTTCGACGTCTGCCTGAGCTCGCCTCTGCGCCGCGCGCAGGAGACCGCGGAGCGGCTCGTGCGCGGACGAGGGATCATCCTCGAGACCCACGCGTGTCTGGCCGAGGGCGCACTCGGTGCACTCGACGGCGTCGAGCACGGCGAGGCCGAGCGCCGTTTCCCCGAGCACTTTCGCCTGGGACGAACGCTCCTGGCCCGGATCACCGCCACCGGGCACACCGCGCCGGGCGGCGAGACGCGCGCGGAGTTCCTGGCGCGCGCGCGGCTCGCGCAGACGCTCGTCGAGGCGCCGCTCTTCCACGAGCACCAGCGCGCGCTCGTCGTCTCGCACGGCGGGCTGCTCTCGTACCTGATCCATCTGCTCGTGGGGCACGAACCCCGCGACGGCGCGAACATCGGCCTCGATTTCTGCGGAGTCGCGCGCGTGATCGCGTACCGCGAGGAGCCCGACTTCGGGCCGTACGCGATGCTTCGCTTCGCGTCGCCGTGAGCGCCAAGGCGCCGACGCCGCAGCGATTTGATGCACGGACCCAACAGGTCGCTGTGTCGCCTTGACCCGCAAGTGCAGCGTGGGTAACTATGCGCCCGCACCATGGCACCGCGTAAGCGAACCATCATCGGGGTCTGTCTCTTCGCCGTTTGCGCGTTCGTGCTCTCCGCTACCGCGGCGAGCTTGTACGAGTACACGCCGGAAGAGCTCACCGGCCCCGAGCAGCCGATCGCGTTCAATCACCAGATTCACGCGGGTGCAGTCGCGGACAACAACCTCGGCATCCCGTGTCTGTACTGCCACGGGCCGGCCGAGAAGGGACCGAACGCGACCGTGCCCCCGGTCTCGACCTGCCTCGGCTGCCACAACCACATCAAGACCGGCCGCACCGAAGGCTCGACGGAAGAGATCGCGAAGATCCACGCGTACGCCGAGAAGGGCGAGTCGATTCCGTGGGTGCGCATCCACCACGTGCCGGACTACGTGCAGTTCAAGCACATGCGGCACATCCGTGCGGGCGTCGCCTGCCAGGAGTGCCACGGCCAGGTGCAGGACATGAAGCGCGTCTACTTCGTGCCGCAGATGCAGATCACGAAGCGCAGCCTCTACACGCCATCGCAGAAGCTCGAGATGGGCTGGTGCATGGAGTGTCACTTGCAGCGCGGTGCGACCGACGACTGCGCTGCCTGCCACTACTAGAAGAACCGGGGACCGAGACACACGATGCCGGAGATCGATCGCCGAGACTTCCTGAAGATCGTGGGGATGAGCGCGGGCGCCGCGGCGACGGTCGCGTGCAAAGAGCCGATCCACCACATCATCCCGTACCTGAACCAGCCCGAGGAGGTCGTCCCGGGCATTCCGACCTACTACAACAGCACGTGCCGGATCTGCCCCGCGTCGTGCTCGGTGCGCGTGAAGACGCGCGAGGGTCGGCCGATCAAGGTCGACGGGAATCCCGACGGACCGCTCTCGCGCGGTCACCTCTGCGTGCGCGGCGAGCTCGGCTTGATGCGCACCTACGATCACACGCGCTACGCCGGCCCGATGAAGCGCGTGAGCAATCCCGACGGCTCGGTCTCGCACGTCGCCATCACCTGGGACGAGGGCATGGCGGCGCTCACGGGAGCGCTGCGCGCGAACCCCGGCAAGGCGTTCTTCCTCGGGGGTCACGAGACGGGCACCGCCGACGCGCTGATCGACCAGGCGCTCGTCGCATTCGGCTCGCCCGCGAAGCGCCTGCGCTTCGAGCCGTACGCTTACGAGGCGCTGCGCAGCGGTGACGAGCTGGTGTTCGGCACCGCCGCGGTTCCGACGTTCAAGATCGGCGCCGCGGACGTGCTCGTCGCGTTCGGCACCGACTTCCTCGAGACCTGGCTCGCGCCGCTGGCGAACCAGATCGCCTTCTCGGACGCGCGCCGCGACGGCAAGGGCTACGCGATCTTCGTCGGTCCGCGGCTCGGTCTGTCGGCGGCCAACACCGATCAGTGGCTGGCGCCGAATCCCGGTACCGAGGTTCTGGTCGCGATCGCGCTCGCGAGCGAGGTCGCCAAGCGCAAGGGCGGCGCGCCCGAGGCGCTGCGCGGCGTGCTCTCGAAGTACAGCGCGGCGTCCGTAGCCGAGCGCACGGGAATCGCGGCGCCGATGCTCGAGAAGATCGCGGAGCGGATCGCGGGCGCCTCTGCGCCGCTCGCGCTTCCGCCCGGCGTCGAGGTGCAAGGCACGAACGCGGCGCGTTTCGCGGCGGCGGTGCAGATCCTGAACGTCGTTTCGGGCGCGGTCGGCAAGACGGTGGTCTTCGGTGCGGACCACAACGTCGGCAGGCTCGCGCGCTTCTCCGAGCTGTCCGAGCTCGCCGGGAAGATGCGCGGCGGCGAGATCGGCGTCCTGCTCGTGCACGACACGAATCCCGCGCTCACCGCGCCGCAGGTCGGGATCGCCGATGCGATCGCCTCGGGCAAGGTCTTCACCGTCAGCTTCGCGAGCGCGCCGACCGAGACGTCGAAGCTCGCCGACCTGATCCTGCCCGACCACACGCCGTACGAGAGCTGGGGCGACGTCGAGCCGGTTCGCGGTGTGAAGCTGCTGCAGCAGCCGGCCGTGCGGCCGCTCTTCGACACGCGCGCCACCGTCGACGTCCTGCTCGACGCCGCGCGCGCGCTCGGCGCGACGGTTCCCGAAGGCAACCTGCGCGACCAGATCCGCGCGAGCTGGGGTGGCGAGATCGCCTTCAACGCGGCGCTCGCGCGCGGCGGGACGTGGGGCGTGGCGGCCGAGAACGCGGTCGCGCTCGCCTCGGGAGTCGGCGCGATCGACTTCGAGCCGGCGCCGCTGCTCGGCAACGCGGCCGACCCGGTTCTCGTCGTGTACCCGTCGCACCACCTGTACGACGGGCGGCTGGCGCGCGTGCAGGCGCTGCAGGAGATCCCCGACCCCGTCACCAAGACGATGTGGGCGAGCTATGCGGAGCTGCACCCGGGAACGGCGAAGGTGCTCGGCATCGATCTCGGCGACGTGCTCGTCGTCACCGCGCCCGACGGCGGCGAGGTCGAGCTGCCCGCGTTCCCGCACAACGCGGTGGTGCCGGGCGTGATCGCGATCCAGGTCGGCCGCGGCACGCTGCCGCGCGACCTGAACGCGCCGACCTCCGGTCAGGGTCAGTGGCAGAAGGACGTGATCGGGGTCAACGCGTTCCAGCTGATCCCCGGCAAGCTCGACCCGCAGAGCGGCGCGCTCGCCTGGCTCTCCACGCACGTCGCCGTGAAGAACACGAAGGTGCGCTCGACCATCACGCGCGCGCAGATCACGTTCGATCAGGAAGACCGCGGCTTCGGCAAGGCGGTCGCCCTCTCGGCCCTTCCGAAGCTCCAGCCTTGGGGCCGCGAGGGAGACGAGGGCGGTCACCTGAAGAAGGACGATCCCGAGCACGCAGTCGAGGCGCCCTGGCAAGGCGACGCCGAGCACCTGCTGATCAAGGAGTACGACGTCGCCGCCGACGCCGCTCCGGACAACCCGTACCGCTGGGGAATGTCGATCGACCAGGATGCGTGCACCGGCTGCAACGCCTGCATCGCGGCGTGCATCACCGAGAACAACCTGCCGGTGGTCGGCCCGACGAACGCGCGGATCGGCCGCGAGATGCACTGGATCCGGGTCGAGCGCTACGTCGAGCTGATCGGCGAGAACGAAGTCGACGTGCGGCACACGCCGATGCTCTGCCAGCACTGCGGCGCGGCCCCTTGCGAGAGCGTCTGTCCGGCGCTCGCGACCTACCACAGCAAGGAAGGCCTGAACGTCATGGTGCCGAACCGCTGCATCGGCACGCGGTTCTGCGCGAACAACTGCCCGTACAAGGCACGTCGCTTCAACCACTGGTCGTACGACTGGTACGTGCCGGAGCCCGAGAACCTGGCGCTGAACCCCGACGTGATGGTTCGCGCCAAGGGCGTGATGGAGAAGTGCACGTTCTGCGTGCAGCGCATCAACGGCGCGCGCGACGTCGCGACGAAAGAAGGGCGCACGATCCGCGACGGCGAATTCAACGTCGCCTGCGCGGAAGCCTGTCCGTCGAACGCGATCACCTTCGGCAACCTGCGCGACAAGGAATCGCTGGTCGCGAAGGTGCGCACGATCCCGCGCGCGTACCGGATTCTCGAGCACCTGTATACGCGGCCCGCGGTCTCCTACCTGATGTCGATCCGGCGCGTGGAAGAGGCGTAAGGAACCATGGCGGCGATCACCGAACCGATTCCGCAGTCCCCGGATCAGATCAACGAAGACATCCTTCGCGTTCTGGAGCCGCCCACTCCGCTCTACGTGCTGGCGGTCCTGTTCTGCGCGACGATCGTCGGCATCGGCCTGGTCGCATTCCTGTACCAGACCTACTGGGGCATGGGCCCGACCGGCCTCACCCACCCGGTCATGTGGGGCGTGTACATCACGACCTTCGTGTTCTGGGTCGGCATCGCGCACGCCGGGACGCTGATCTCGGCGATCCTCTACCTGTTCCGCGCGAAGTGGCGTAACGCCGTGAACCGCGGCGCCGAGGCGATGACCGTATTCGCCGTGCTGATCGCGGCGATGTTCCCGCTGATCCACATCGGCCGCGTGTACAAGTTCTATTTCATGGTTCCGTACCCGAACCAGCGCGGCCTGTGGCCGAATTTCAAGTCGCCGCTGGTCTGGGACCTGTTCGCGATCAACACCTACATGATCACCTCGATCATGTTCTTCTTCGTCGGCCTGGTGCCCGACCTGGCCGCGGCGCGCGACCGCGTTCGCGACTGGCGCCGCCACCTGTACCGCGTGCTGGCGCTCGGCTGGCGCGGCTCGTCGGAGCAGTGGCGCCACTGGTCACGCGCGGTGCTCCACCTGTCGGGCCTCGCGACGCCGCTCGTCCTGTCGGTGCACAGCGTCGTGTCCTGGGACTTCGCCACGTCGCTGGTGCCCGGCTGGCACACGACGATCTTCGCGCCGTACTTCGTCGCGGGCGCCATCTTCTCCGGCATCGCGATGGTCATCACCGTGCTCGTCCCGGTCCGCAAGGCCTTCGGCCTCGAGGCGTACCTGCGCTCCGAGCACTTCGACAACATGGGCAAGCTGATCCTGCTCACGTCGTCGATCGTCGGGTACTCGTACGGCATGGAGTACTTCATGGCGTGGTACTCGGCGAACCCGTACGAGCAGATGTCGTTCTGGTTCCGCGGCTTCGGATACCACTGGACGTCGACCTGGATCATGATCAGCTGCAACGTGCTCTCGCCACTGCCGCTCTGGTTCAAGTGGTGCCGCACGAACGTCGCGTGGATGTGGGTCACCTCGATCTTCATCAACATCGGCATGTGGTTCGAGCGCTACGTCATCATCATGACCGGCCTCTCGCACGAGTACGATCCCGCGGCCTGGGGCTACTACGTGCCGAGCGTCGTGGAGCTCACGGTTCTGGTCGCGAGCTTCGCGCTCTTCCTCACCATGTTCCTGGTCTTCCTGCGGCTCGGACCGATCGTCGCGATCCAGGAAGTGAAGGAGCTCTGGTACGAGGCGCGCAGCGAGAAGGGACATCACTGATGGCGCAAGTACTCGGCATCCTGAAGACGCCGGACGACGCGATCTCGGCGATCCACAGCCTGAAGGGCGCGGGCTTCGACGAGCTCGAGGTCTACTCTCCCGTCCCCAGTCACGGAATCGAGGACGCGCTCGATCGCGGCCCGTCGCCGGTGCGCATCTTCACGCTGATCGGCTGCCTCACGGGCGTCACCTTCGGCTACTTCCTGCAGATCTGGGTCGCGTACGACTGGCCGCTGGTGATCGGCGGCAAGCCTTTCGCGTCGATTCCCGCCTACACGATCATCGGCTTCGAGCTGAACATCCTGCTCGGCGGTCTTCTCACCGTCCTGTCGCTGATGTTCTTCGGGATGTGGAAGACGCGGAAGGGCCACGACGCCTACCAGCCCGGCTTCTCGGGTGACCTGTTCGGCTGCGTCGTCTCGTGCCACGGCGATCAGGTCGCGCGCGCGCAGGACCTGCTGAAGCGCAGCGGCAGCACGGAGGTGCGCGTTGTCGAGAGCTAACGCGATCGCGGCGGCGCTCGCCGCGCTGTTCGTCTCGACCGGATGCTGGGAGCAGGTCGACAAGCACTGGTTCGACCAGATGAAGAACGGTCCGGCGGTGCAGGCGCTCGCGCAGCGCCCCTTCATGCCGCCCGAGGGCTCGATTCGCGCCGGCGGAATGGCGCAGCGGCTCCCCGCGGACTATCCGATGCCGCTGCAGGCGCCCGAGGGCCGAACGCTCGCGAATCCGGTCGCGCCCACCGCCGAGTCGATCGAGAAGGGCAAGCACGCGTACGAGACCTACTGCGTCGTGTGTCACGGCGTCGACGGCCTCTCGATCCCGGGTCCGCAGAATCCGGTCACGCTGAAGCTGATCCAGAACGGCGCCGTCGTGTTCCCGCTCGCGGGCATCCCCGCGTACACGGACGGAATGATCTTCTACAAGATCTGGTACGGGAAGCCGAACATGCCCGGCTATCCGCAGATCTCGGAAGAGGATCGCTGGCACATCATCAATTACCTGCGCACGATGTTCAAAGGGGTCTCCTAGCCGTGAGCACAGACGTCGCGACTCCGGGATCACTGCCTCGGCTGCCCGCCGTCATCTTCGGCGCGCTCGTCGTCGTCGGTGCGGTCACGTTGATCTTCGGCGCAACGAGCTCCGACACGGAGCTCGCCAACCGAACGTACCGCGTGTTCCTGCACAACTGGCTGATGTGGGCGGTGCTCTCGAACGGTGCGCTGCTCCTCTCCGCGGGAATGCGCCTCACGAATGCGCGCTGGCAGGGGCCGATCCAGCGCGTGGCGGACTCGATGGGCGCCTACGTGCCGGCGTCCCTCGTGCTCTTCTCGGTGATCTACTTCGGGCGCCATCACCTGTTCGAGTGGGTCGAGCACCCGATCCACGGCAAGGAGTTCTGGTTCGAGCCGACGTTCACCTTCACGCGCGACCTGATCGCGCTGTGCTGGATCGCGTTCATCTCGATCTTCTACCAGTACCTGACGATCCGACCGATGCTCGGCCGCGCGCGTGAGACCGCGACGGGCCTGCGCGGCACGCTCTACAAGCGCTGGACGAGCGGCTGGCGCGGCGAGGAGCGCGAGCGCGAGATCGCAACCCGCCGCGGTCGCAAGCTCTCGGCGGTTCTCGCCCTGTCCTACGCGATCTGCTACTCGCTGATCGGCATCGACATGATCATGTCGCTCGCCGCGGAGTGGGTGAGCACGATGTTCCCCGCCTACTACGCCTGGGGCGGGTTCCTGTCGGCGATCTCGATGACGACGCTGATCTGCCTGGTGATGCGGAACTCGAGCGAGCTCTCCGGACAGATCACCAAGTCGCGCATCCACGACCTGGGCAAGATGGTCTTCGCCTTCTCGATCTTCTGGATGTACCTGTTCTGGTCGCAGTACTTCGTGATCTGGTACGCGAACATCCCCGAGGAGACGGGCTTCATCCAGAACCGCCTCGGAACGGAGTTCCTGCAGGACACCTGGTACTTCGCCGGGTACTTCACGCGCCTCGCAGAGCCCTACGTGCACGTGACTCTCGCGGCGTGGTTCCTGATCTGGGTGATCCCGTTCTGGGTGCTCCTCGGCCAGAAGCCGAAGCAGACGCCCGCGATTCTCGGCACGGTCGCCGCGGGATCGCTGCTCGGCTTCTACCTCGAGCGGTACATCCTGGTCACGCCGTCGCTGGTGCCGGCGAAAGCCGTCCTGGCCGGCGCCGCGATCACGCCCTTCGGCGCGGTCGAGCTCGGGATCGCCGTCGGCTTCGTCGGGCTCTTCTTCCTGTGCTTCCTCGGCTTCGCCAAGGTGTTCCCGGGAACGCTGCCCGCCAAGAGCTGAGCCCGGGGCCCGGTCGGCGGGCGCGCTCTGCTACGATCGCCGCAACGGACATGAACGTTGAGTAGCGAGATCCGGCGAATCGCGATCCTGAATCGCGGCGAAGCAGCGACGCGCGCGCTCCGCGCGATACGCGAGCTGCGCGTGGAGGAGGGCAGCGAGCTCGTCGGGATCGCGCTCTACACGGAGCCCGATGCCACGGCGCCGTTCGTGCGCGAGGCCGACGAGTCGCTCTCGCTCGGGCCGGCGCTCCGCGCGAGCGCGAGCGGCGCCATGCGTCCCGCGTACCTCGATCACGACCGCGTGCTGGCCGCGCTCCGCGCGACTCGTGCGGACGCGGTCTGGCCGGGCTGGGGTTTCCTGGCCGAGGACCCGAGCTTCGTCGAGAAGCTCGAGTCCGCAGGGCTGGTCTTCCTGGGGCCGTCGGCCGCGACGATGCGAAGGCTCGGCGACAAGATCACGAGCAAGCTGATCGCCGAGGCAGCGCGTGTTCCCGTCTCGGCGTGGAGCGGCGGACCGGTCGAGCGACACGAGCTCGCCGGCCACGCGCGCCGGATCGGCTACCCGGTCATGCTCAAGGCGACCGCGGGCGGCGGCGGTCGAGGCATCCGCATGCTCCGCGACGGCGACGACGCGCTGACCGCGTTCGACAGCGCGCAGAGCGAGGCCGCCAACGCCTTCGGCGACGGCACGCTCTTCGTCGAGGCGATGGTCTCGGGCGCGCGGCACGTCGAGGTGCAAATGGCGGCCGACCGTCACGGAACGGTGTTGGCGCTCGGCCTGCGCGACTGCTCCGTGCAACGAAAGCACCAGAAGGTGGTCGAAGAGGGCCCGCCGCCGGGCCTGTCGAAGCGACTGGTCGAGCAGATCCGCGAGGCGTCGATCCGCCTGCTGCGCGAGGCGCACTACGTCGGCGTGGCGACCTGCGAGTATCTCGTGCTCGCGAAGGGCGGCGAGGAGTCTTTCTACTTCCTCGAAGTCAATCCGCGCCTCCAGGTCGAGCACGGAGTGACGGAGCTGCTCACCGACTTCGACCTGGTGAAGGCGCAGATCCGCATCGCGCGCGGCGAGCGCCTTCCCCGGGAGGCTCCGCCGGAGCGCGGCTGTGCGATCGAAGTGCGGCTCTGCGCCGAGGATCCGGCGAACGCCTTCGCACCGAGCCCCGGCCGAATCGCGCTGCTCGACCTGCCTGCGGGTCCGGGCATCCGGGTCGACGCGGGCATCGCCTCGGGCGGCGCGATCCCGTCCGAGTTCGACTCGATGATCGCGAAGATCCTCGCGCGCGGGGCGACCCGCGAGGAGGCGCGCGCGAGGCTCGTGCGGGCGGTGCTCGACGCGCGCGTCGTCGTCGAAGGCGGCATGACGAACAAGGGCTTCCTGCTCGACGTGCTCGAGCAGCCCGACTTCAAGCAGGGTGGGATCTCGACGAGCTGGCTCGACGGAACCCGGCTCGCCTCCGCGCCGATGCCGGCGATCGAGGCGCTGATCGTCGCGGCGATCGAGTCCTATCAGCTCGAGCGTGCGAAGGTGCGCGCCAACTTCTTCGCCGCCGCATCACGCGGTCGGCCGCGGGAGATCCCGCCTTCGTCGGGCTCGGAGCTCGATCTGGTCTATGCCGGCCAGCCGTACAGGCTGCGGATTTTCGCGATCGGCGGCTGGACCTACCGCATCCACATCGGCGACCGGGTCGCGCAGG
>CAZMKX010000027.1:0-1421 GCA_964566375.1 uncultured Myxococcales bacterium | reverse complement strand
TTCGCGATCGGCGGCTGGACCTACCGCATCCACATCGGCGACCGGGTCGCGCAGGTCTCGCTGCTCGAGCAGGGTCCGTACTCGGGCCTGCTCCAGATCGGCGACAGCCGCTCGCAGGTGCTCGTCTCGGGCTCCGAGGTCGAGATGCGCGTCGAGATCAACGGCCGGCTGCACCGGGTGCTCTGCGACGTCGGCGGCAAAGTGCGCGCGCCGTCACCCGCGCTGCTGATCGAGGTCGCCGTGAAGCCGGGCCAGGCGGTCGAAGTCGGTGCGCGGCTCGGGATCTTCGAGGCGATGAAGACCGAGACGGCCTTCTTCGCGCCCGTCGCCGGCGTCGTGCGCGAAGTGCTGGTGCGCCCGGGCGAGCGCCTCTCCGCCGGCGACGTGATCCTGGTGATCGAGCCGGCTTCGGGCGGAGCGGTCGTCGAGCGCGGCGCGAGCGCGCTCGAGCTTCCGGTCGAGGACGATCCGCTCGAGCTCTTCCTGAACGAGGACGGCACCGCCGATTTCGAGCGCGCGAGCTCGGAGCCCGCGTCGGTGCGCGCCGCGGCGGTGCAGGCGCTGCGCAGCGAGACGCGCCGCATCCTGATGGGCTACGACGTGAATCCCGAGCGAGCCGAGCGGCTCGTCTCGATCCTGGAGGCGCCCGTGGCGACGCTCTCCGACGCGCTGCGCGGCGACCTCGCGCAGCTTTCGGGCGCGGTCGAGATCTTCGCCGACGTCGAGACCCTGTTCTCGCGCGCGCCGACGCGGCTCGAGGAGGACGAGCTCGGGCCCTCGAACGACGCGCGCATGGCGATGTACCTGCGGCGCATCGCCGTCGAAGGCGCGGGCATCGATCCGGTCTTCCTCGATCTACTGCGCAAGGCACTCTCGCACTACGCGATCACGTCGCTCACGCACTCGGACACGCTCGAGCGGGCGGTGCTCCGACTGTACGCGACGCGCACGACGCTCGGCCTGCGGAGCCGGCTGATCGGCGCGCTCCTGCACCTGTTGATCGGACTCGGCGAGCGCGGCGAGGCATTTGCGCGCCGTCCGGAGCTCGCGCAGGCGCTCGACGCGCTCTCGCTGCTGCGCGGAACCGTCGCGCCGAGCGTCGCCGACCTCGGCGCGCAGGCGCGCTTCCTGCTCTACGACCGAGTCCGGCACGCGGAGTCCCCGCTGAAGACGGCCGCGCGCGCGGGCTTGCACCACACGCGCGTCGACGCGCCCGACGAGGAGAAGCTCGAGCGCATCGCCGCGTCGGTGGGGATGAGCCTCGAAGACGCGCGTCGGATCGAGCTCTGGCGGCTGGAGCTCTTCGAGCTCGAGCGCCTCGACGCTTCCGGCTGGAGCGGCATCGACGCCTTCTACGGCGTGTCTCGCGACGACAACCGCGACGAGCGCATCATCTGCTTCGCCGAGGTCGGCGACGTCGG
>CAZMKX010000026.1:0-14411 GCA_964566375.1 uncultured Myxococcales bacterium | reverse complement strand
GCATGAACGGAATGCTCGCCGAGCCGCTGATCAGGATCGGGCGCAGGAAGTTGTCCACGGTGCTGACGACGAGCGAGCCGTACAGCGCGAGGGCGATCGTCGCGCCGACCCGGCCTTCCGCGTAGAGCCAGACGCAGGTTGCCCCCCAGATGATGGCCGGCCCGCCCGGCAAGAGCGCCGTCAGGACCGTCGCGAAGCCGAGGAACACGGCCGACGGCACGTCGAGCACCCAGAAGCCGATCCCCGCGAGCACGCCCTGCACGATCGCAGTTCCGAGCAGACCGAAGACCACGCCGCGCACGATGCCGCCGACGTGGTCCACGAGCTCGGGATCCTCGCTCGGCAGGAGCAGCGTCGCGAGGCGGCGGACCTGCGCGCCGATCCTCTCACCGTCCAAGTAGAGCGCGAACAGGATCACGGCCGTGATCATGAACTCGAAGACGTTGCGCGCGATGCCGCCCGTGAGAGCGACCGCGCGCAGGGAGAGGTCGCTGCCGTAGCGCCCGATCCACTCGCTCAGCGCGGAGTGCCCGAAGAGCGGACTCTCGCGAAGCTCCTGGACGCGCGCCTCGAGCCACGGCCGTGCAACGACCCAGTCCGGTGTCGGCGCACCGTGCGCGGCCCAGTCCTGGAGCCGCGTCGCGACGCTCGTCGCCTCGGTCGCGAGCACGACCAGCAGCCAGCCGATCGGGAGAGCGACGATCGCCGCCAGCGCGAGCGTGAGGAGCGCGGCCGTGAGCGCCGGTCGCCGGGTCCAGGCGCGAAGGCGCTCGTAGACGGGCCAGGTCACGTACGCCGCGATCGCCGCCCACGCCGCCGGAACGAGAAACGGCTGCAGCACCCACACGGTGGCGGCGAGCAACGCGAGCCCGACGAGCACGCGCGCGACGATCAGCCCCGCGCCTCTGCCCGCTCCCTCCATCGCGGCGAGTATCGCCCAGCGATCGGAAGCCGACCAGCGCGAAGCTCAGGGCGCGGGCGACCGGAGGAGCTCGCGCGCGAGCCCGAAGTTGTGCACGCCGCTGCGGCGCAGCCGCTCGACCTGCTCCGGGTCGAGCTTGCTGTGCGCGGCGAGGGAGTCGAGCGTGGAGGTCCAGGTCGTGAGCAGGCCCGCGTACTCCGCCGTGTGGCACTCCGCGCAGCGGCGCGCGAGCGCGGCGGGTCGGTTGGCCGCCAACACGGGCTTGTGACATCCGGCGCAGTCGACGGCGTCGGCGTGAGCGTCGGGCTCGCCGCGCGCGCCGCCGAAACGGCCCGCCAGAAGCTCGCTCGCGTCGACGTGACAGGAGGAGCACTCGCGACCGGCCGCGCGGAAGCGCTGATCCGAATGACACGAGGCGCAGTCGAGCTTGGCGTGAAGCCCGTCGAGCGGGAACGACGTGTCCTTGTCGTGATCGAAGCCCTCGTGCCAGCCGCTCTCCGAGTGGCAGGTGCGGCAGCCGTTCGCGGCGCGCATCTCTCCCCGGTGCGGATCCTCGTGGCACGTCGCGCAGTCGGGATCGGCCGCCGTTCCCGGAGCCAGTCCCGCCTGCCTCTCCTCCTTGCGACGCTTTTCGGTGTGACAGCTCTCGCACGCCACCGACGCGTGCGCGCCGCGCAGCGTGAAGAACGTGTCCACGCCGTGGTCGAAGCGCCCGCGCCGCAGCTGCGCGGCGCCGAAGCCGGACTCTCGATGGCATGTCTTGCAGTCGCGGCCCGCGAGCGGGTGCTCGGGTGATCGCGGCGCCGCCGGGAGCGCCGCGTCCTCCAACGCGACGCGGCGGATCGGGCCCAGGTTCTCCGGCGGACGCTTGCCGCCGGCGTGCGGGTCGACGTGGCAGCTCGTGCACGCCGCGAAGGGCACGCCCTGGTAGTGGAAGACCTTCTTCGTGCCGCCGTCGGCCGGCAGAAGCCGGTGACAGCTCTTGCAGTCGGCGCCCGTGTGGGCGCCGCGCAGCGGAAAGCGGGTCAGCTGGTGCTGGAAGGCCTTCGGGTCGAGGTCGATCAGCTTCGCCTCCGCGCCGCGGTGCTCCGCGTGGCACGTGCGGCAGGGCTCTTCGAAGGTTCCGTGCCAGCCGATCCGCTCCCGGGCGCGCGCGCCGATCTCCTCGTGGCACGCCACGCAGCGCCCGTCGATCACCTGGCTCGCGGTTCCGTGGCAGTCGAGACAGTCGCTGACACCGGAGAGCGTCGCATGGGCCTGCGAGAGCGGCCCGGGGTCGAGTGCTCCGCCGAGCCAGTGGTCGACTCTCGAGACGAACCCCTGCTGCCCGGTTTCCGCTTCGGGCTCCGGCTTCACGGCGGGTCCGGCGTCGCGAACGGCGCCCGAGCGGAGCAGCGCCACGGCCAGGAGCGCCGGCACGATCACGACCGCGGCGAGCAGCAGCAGTCGAAGTCTCATTCGGGTGTCGACTCGTCGCGCTCGATGGAAGCGAGCCAGCGCGCGTGATGATGCGCCGCCCACTCGCGATCGACGTCGCCGAAGAGGATCGCGCGCAGCGCGGGCCGCGTCCCCGGATTGATGACGGCCATGAAGATGTGGACGCAGAACGCGGGAATCCAGGCCAGGAAGCCGCTCACGTGCACGACGAGCGCGAGAAAGGACCCGGGCTCACGCCACAGGTGGATTCCGGTGACGATCATCGCACCGGAGATCCCGGCGACCGCGAGCGCGTTCAGCTTCTGGCCCGCGTTCAGCTTCTGCTGCGCGGGCAGCTCCGCCTTGCCGAGCATCGCGAGCGGCTGGCGCGCGAGCCAGACGAGATCGTCGCGGCCGAAGCGCGCGGTCTCCGAAAGGTCGCGCAGCCACGCGCGCCGGTCACCGGAGAGTCCGATCAGCCAGGGCGCGGTGAGAAACACGATCGCGGTGATCTTGTGGACCTCGATCAGCAGCGCGACGTCCTCGGCCCCGATCGCGAGCTCGGCCCGTCCGAGCAGGAGTGATCCGCTCGCCGCGAGGCACAGGAACGAGAGCGCGAAGGTCCAGTGGAACCAGCGCGTGGTCCGGCAGAAGCGCTGAACCCGGCGCGCCGTCACGGCTTCACCGGCGGCGTCTCGGGTGCGAGCCGCTCGTACTCGCCCGTGCGCGGATTCCGGCGCTCCAGCACGACCTCGCTGCTCGCCGGCGCCTCCAGCTCGAAGGTCCGAGACTGGCCTGCGGGGATCGCCTCGTCGAGGTCCGCTCGCAGACGGATCGTCCGGTCGCCCGCGCGCAGCCGCACCTCGCGCCGGCCGAACGCGCCGGTGGGAATCGAGTGCGGCGTCTTGTTCCGCACCTCGACGACGTAGCGGTCGGCGATCCGGCGGGTCTCGAGCTCGACGTCCTTCCACGGCTCGCGCGGAACGTCGAAGCGGTGCTGCCGGCCCTCGATCGGCTTGCCCAGGGCGACCAGCACGCGCGAGTACGGACGCGCGGGATCCACGCTCTCGATCGTCCGGCGCACCGCCGGCATGTGACACGCCTGGCAGATCTTCTTCTCGGAGCCGTCCGCCAGCTCGGGCGCCGCGCGCCACTGCTCCAACACGTCGGAGTGACACGTGCCGCAGAGCTCGGCCTTGCGGAACAGATCGTCGACCACGATCGGGTGGACTTCGACGGGCGAGGTGCGCGCGTGAGGCCCACGCATCGTGAGCGGCGCCGCGTCCGCATCGGGGACGAGGTGGCAGGTCACGCACGTGACGCCCTCTTCGCGGTGATCCGCGCGAAGGGCGATCTCACCCTCGCGCCCGAGCGGCGCAGGCGCGTGACAGCCCAGACACGACTCGGCCGCGTGATCGGCCGTGAGCATCGTGAAGTGCTTCGAGGTCCAGGCGTGCGCGTGCGGCGATTCGGACCACTCCGCGACCACTTCGCCGTGGCAGCGCTTGCAGTCCTCCGCCACCGGGAGCTGGTGCTTGTCGAGCGTGAAGAGCAGGTCGTCCGCGTACGGTACCTTCACGCTGCACGCCCAGAGAGCTCCCAGGGCGACGGCAAGCGCGCACGGGAGCCACCGCTCAAGCCTCACCGACTCCCTCCGGGTCGTGCGGTCGGAGCACGCGCACGCGGCTGCCCAGCGCGTCCCACACGCGCACGGTGCCGTCGCGGCTGCCGCTCACGATTCGGCCATCGGCCGCCCAGGCCAGCGCGCTCACCTCGCGCGTGTGACCGGCGAGGATCGCGAGACACTCTCCGGAACGCGCGTCGAAGACGCGGATGGTCGTGTCGAAGGAGGAGGTCGCGACTCGGCTCGCGTCCGGCGAGAACGCGATGCCGTGGATCGTGAGCGTGTGCCCGTGAAGCTCGGTGAGGAGCTTTCCTTCCGGGCTCCAGATCCGCCCGACGCGATCGCGTCCGCCGGACGCGAGCCTTCGGCCGTCGCACGAGAAGGCGAGGCAGAGAACCGGATCGGTGTGGCCGACACACGGAACGGGGGCAGCGGACTCGAGACCCCTGAGAACGACGCGCGCGTCGCGTCCGCCCGAGGCGAGCAGCGCTCCGTCGGGCGACGATGCGACCGCGTAGACCGGCTCGTCGTGATCGCAACGGCGCTCGAGCACCTCACCGGATGCGAGCGAGCGTCGCTCGACGCTCCCGTCGTCGAGGCCGAACGTCACGATCTCGCCGCGCGGGTCCAGCGCGACCGCGTGCGCCGGGCCCGTGAGCCCGAGCGTGGCGACGATTCGTGGCTCCGGCGCGAGCGCCACGACGTTCGCGGTCCCGTCGAGCGAAGCCGAGACGAGCAGCCGGCCGTCCGCCGACCACGCGAGCGCGCGGCACGCTCGCGCGTGCACACCCTCGAGCGCCCCGCGCGCTTCGAGCCCGGCGTCGAAGAAAGAGAGGCGCCGGTCGCCCTGGATCAGGGCGATCGTTCCGTCGGCGGGCCGCACCGCGACCTGCGACACCGATCGGTTCCGGCCCGGGAAGCGCGCGATCAGGGCGAGGCGTCGGGCGTCGAAGATCCGCACACCCGCGTCGAGCGAGGCGGTCGCGAGTCGGCAGCCATCGGGGCTCCACGAGACCCACTCGACCTCGTCGCCGTGCGCGTCGATCCGACCGAGCGCGCGGCCGTCCGCGACGGCCCACAGCCGGACGCTGCGGTCGTGCGAGCAGCTCGCGATGATCTCTCCGTCGGGCGAGACCGAGGCGGCGTCGATGTCGTCCGCGTGCGCGTCGATGCGAACGAGCTCCTCTCCGCTCTGCGCGCTCCAGACGCGCACCGTGCGGTCGTGCGAGCAGGAGACCAGGCGGCGCGAGTCGGGCGTCCAGTCGACCGTGTTCGCGTTGTGACTGTGCCCGAGCAGACACCCGCGCAGCCGGAAGGCTCCGGTGTCGAAGATGCGGATCGCCTTGTCGTCGCACGACGTCGCGAGCAGGCGACCGTCGGGCGAGAAGCGCAGGTCCTTCACGAGCGCCGGGTGCTCGCGCACGACGTGGACGAGCTCACCGCTCCGGGCGTCCCAGAGGCGCACGGTCGTGTCGGCGGAGCCGCTCGCGACCCACTGGCCGTTGGGCGAGAAGCCCGTCGCCCACACCGCGCCGCCGTGTCCGCGCAGCCACGCGAGCCGTTCCCCGTCGGACGCGCGCCAGAGCCCGACCCGCCCGTCGTTTCCGCCCGTCGCGAGCACGTTGCCGTCGGGGCTCCACGTCACCGACCAGATCCCGTCTTCGTGGCCCGTCAGGCGGAAGAGCGGCCGCACCTCGTCGATCGACCAGACGATCGCGCTGCCGTCCTCGGAGGCGGACGCCACGCGGCGCCCGTCGGGGCTCCACGTCACCATCCACGTGGGTGCGGTATGTCCTTCACGCAGCGACTTCAAGACGCCTCCCCCAGGCCGCGAAGCCCAGCGGCAGCCGGAGCACGATGAGCGTCAGGCCGTAGACCAGAGAGTACGCGAGCCAGCGCGCGGGCGGACCGAAGCCGGCGAAGAGCGCGAGCATGGCGGCCTGCGCCGTTCCCACGCCGCTGGGCGAGATCGGCAGCGCCGCGACGCTCTGTACGAGCGGCATGCGGGCGAGCACGTCCAGGAACGGCACGTCGAGCGCGAAGCACGGGAGAGTCGACCAGACGAAGACGGCGAAGCTCGCGTAGAAGAGCCAGCGGAGCGCGACCACGCGCGCGAGGTCGCGCGCGCGCAGGGAACGCAGGGCGTCCGGGATCGCGCCCCGCCCGATCCGCGCGACGCCGAGCCTTGCGCCGACCAGCAACGAGACCGCCACGGCGGCGAGGCCGAGCAGGATCGGGCGCAGCACGTTCGCGAGCGCACCGTCGAGCGCGAGCGAGGCGCCCGCGGCGATCGTGGTGAGCGCGACCAGATCGCAGGCGTAGTGCGCGAGCATCGCGCTCGCGAGGCGCGCGACGGGCACCGCCGTCGCGCGTCGGAGCTCGTTCACGAGCGCGGCGTTGGCCAGATCGAACGAGAGCGCCATCCACGGATACGTCGCCGCCCGCGCGCGGACCATCGCACCGAACGGGAGCTCGGCTCCGACACAGGCGAAGAGCCCGCGCAGAACGAAGGCGTCGAGCGCGAGCCAGATTCCGGTGAAGACGACGGCGATCGGCAGATACGCGCGCAGATCCGCGCCTGCGATCGCGGCGAGCACCGCGGCGAGATCGACGCGCGCCACGAGCACGGCGAGGATTGCCGCGCCGGTGAGCCAGGGCAGCGCGAGCCGGAGTGGCTTCACGACGCCAGGAATCCCACGCCGTGGACGTCGAGGCAGGCCCCGTTCACGCGCACGCCGTCGTCGCTCGCCAGATAGACCGCGGCCCGCGCCACGTCCCAGGCCAGCGCGCGCTCCGGTGCCGGTACGCGCGCGGGTGTCGCGGCGAATGGCACCGACTTGTCGACCTCGGCGGGACAGATCGCGTTCACGGTGATCGGAGAATTCCACAGCTCCTTCGCGAGCGCCTTGGTGAAGCCGACCAGGCCGAACTTCGACGCGCACTGCGCGACCAGCTTCTGGAAGCCGACCTCTCCGTCGATCGACGCGATGTTGACGACCCGCGCCGATCCCGAGGCCAGCAGCGCCGGCAGCAGCGCCTGCGTGACGTCGAAGACCGCGGTCAGATTCGTGGCCAGCGTGAGATCCCACTCCGCGCGCGTGTAGGCGAGGAACTCGCGCTCCATCCAAACGCCCGCGTTGTTCACCAGGATGTCGAGCCGGCCGAGCGTGCGCGCGACGAGCGCGCCGAGCGTGTCGATCCGGGCGCGATCCGTCACGTCCAGCGCTGCGCCGACGACGGCGCCGGGAAACGCCGCTTCGAGCTCGGCGACCTCGCTCCCGGTCCGGGCGAGGGCGAGTACGCGCGCTCCTTCGGCGACGAAGGCCTCGGTGATCGCGCGGCCGATCCCGCGGCCGGCGCCCGTCACCAGTGCGTGTCGGTTGGCGAGCTTCATCGCGCGGCCCTCCGCGCGATCCACAGCCGCGTGTACGGCAGGAGCCGGCGAGACGACTCGAGCGAGAGGCCGCCCTTCGAGAGCCAGCTCTCGAGCTCCGCGCGCGCGTGCACGCCGCCGCCGGTGTTGAGGAGCATGTCGAGCGAGAGCAGTGCTCCGACGCGCGTGGCGGCGTCGAAGTCGTGCACCGCCAGCGCGCCACCCGGCGGCAACGCCTCGGCCGCGCGCGCGACGAGCGAGGCGGCGCGATCCGGGGACATCCCCATCAGAACGCGTGAGAGCGCGATCAGGTCGTGGCCGCGCGGGATCTCCTCCTTCTCGAAGTCCAGCCCGAGCAGCGCGATCCGCTCGCGCGCGGGCGAGCGCTCCGCGCGCTCGGCCGCGCGCCCGAGCGAGAAGGCGTGGTCGACGAGCGTGCCGTGCGCGTCGGGGAGAGCTTCGAGCAGATTCACGAGCAGGCCGCCGCTCCCGCCGCCGAGGTCGAGGACGCGCTTCGGCTCGAGCGCGGCCAGGCGGCCCGCGAGCTTTGCGCTCGCACCGTCCTCGCTCTGCTCCATCGCCAGGACGTAGTTCGGCAGGAAGCGGCGCAGAACCTCCGGGTTGCCCAGGTGCGGGTCGCCCTGCCGCTGCGTCCACGCCGAGCCCTCGCGCAGCGAAGCGTCGAGTCGGCTCCAGCTCGTCCAGTGCCAGAGATCGTGCAGCAGGAGATTCCCGAGGTAGTCCGCGCGACCGGGAACGAGCGAGCCTCGCAGAGCGGGCGCGATCGCGTAGCCCGCGCCCGCGCGGGCGAGCACACCGAGCGAGCAGAGCGCGTCGAGCAGGATCGCGACGGCGCGCGCGTCGAGCGCGAGCTCGGCGGCGAGCTCGGCCGCTCCGCGCGTGCGGTCGCCGAGCGCCTCGAACACTCCGGTCTCGACGCCGGCGAAGAGCGCCCGTGCCTCGCGGAACCGGAACGCGAGCTTGCGCAGCGCGTCGGGTGTCACCCGGCCACCGACACCCGCGCGACCACGCCGTCCCGTGGATCCACGAACGCGAGCGTACCGCGCGCGTCCCAGGTCGAGACGAGGACCTCGCCGTCGCGGAACGCCACCTGCGAGATGCTCGCGTCGGCAACGCGCTCGACGTGCGCGATGCCCGATTCCGGGCTCCACAGCGCGAGCGCGCCGTCGTAGTAGCCGGCCGCCACGAGCGACTCGTCGCTGGAGAATGCGACGGTCTTCGCGGAGCAGCGGTGGTCGCGAAAGGCACAGAGCCGCTCGCCCGAGGCGCTCCAGAGCTCGATGCCGTTGCGCCGCGACACCGTCGCGAGGGTCTCGCCCTTCTCGGCGAGCGCGACACCGTTCAGGATCGACTCGCCGGCGCGGAAACGCGCCTCGAGATTCGGGCCGAAGACGCGCACGAAGCCGTCGCGTCCCACGGACGCCACGCGCTCGCCCGCGCGCGCGAGGCTCTTCACCGACCCGTCGTGCGCGTCGACGATGGTGGTCGTGTCGGACTCGGGCTCCCAGATCGCGACCTCGCCGTTGAAGGTGCCCAGCCAGAGCTGCCTCCCGTCCGCGCTCCAGCAGAGTGCGTTGATCGGCTCACCGAGCCCGGTCCAGAGCGAGCTGCTGCCGCCGACGCGGTCCCAGATCCGGACCGTGTGATCCCACGAGCCGCTCGCGACGTAGCGGCCGTCGGGCGAGTACGCGGCGCAGAGCACCGCGCCGCTGTGCGTGCCGAGCACGCGCATCACCTCGCGACGCACGAGGTCGAGCTCGTAGAGCTTCCCGTCGTCGCAGCAAACGGCCGCCTGCGCCCCGCTCGGCGAGAGTGCGAAGCCGTTCAGGCCCGACGTCGTCGCGGGGCCGAGACGGCGCGCGCCGTGCGCACCGAGAACGACCGGGCCACCGCCGAAGCTGCCCGTGACCCAGCCCGCTTCCGTCCACGCGAGCGTGCGGTTCCACAGGTTCTCGGCGAAGTAGTCCTCGACGACGCGAAAGCCGTGCGTCTCGTACACGCGCACGCGCCCGTCGTACGAGGTCGCGGCGAGCCGTGCGCCGTCCGGCGAGAAGGCCACGTCCTTCACCACGCAGGTCGCGTCCGCGAGCGTCGCGACACGCTCACCGCTGGCCGCGTTCCAGACTCCGACGCTGCCGTCGAGCGATGCCGAGGCGACGAGCCGTCCGTCGGGATGGACGGCGACGTGATCGACCCAGTCCGTGTGCCCCGAGAGCACGCGCCGCAGCCGCCCGGAGTCGGCGTCGAAGATCGAGACCGTTCCATCGTCGGAGGCCGCGACCAGCCGGCGGCCGTCCGGGAACCAGGCGACGCCGTTCACGTCGGAGCGATGGTGCGCGGCGACCAGGACACACGCGCCATCTCGCGTCCACACGCGCACGCTGCCGTCGAACGAGGCCGTCGCGATCCGGTGTCCCTCGGGGGAGATCTTCACGTCGTTGACGTCGTCGCCGTGACCCACGAGCTGCGCGAGCGTCTCGCCCGTCTGCGGGTCCCAGAGCCGCGCGGTGTGATCGCTCGACGCAGAGGCCAGCAGCCGCCCGTCCATCGACCAATCGACGCCGTTCACGAGACCGGCGTGACCGCGCAGCTCGCGCACGAGCGCGCCGCTCGCCGCGTCCCAGAGGAGGATGCGCCGGTCGTAGCCACCGCTCGCGAGTCGGCGCCCATCGAGGGTCGCCGCCACGCACGAGACGGGCGCCTTGTGTCCATGGATCGTGTTCATCTGCGCGTGCCTCCGCTCGTGATGCTCCGCTCGACGATCTTCCGCTTCCCGCCGCTGCCGCGCGGAAGCGCGCCGAGGATCTGAAGGTCGACGCGGAAGGGCGGGCCGAGCAGCCGCGCGAGGTTCTCGCGGCCGGCCTTGGCGCAGGCATCGAGGAGCTGCGCGTCGCGCCCCGGCACGATCTGCACGTTGACGTGTGCCGGCCCGTCCTGGGTGATGCGGTAGTCGCGGAAGATCTGCGCGCCCGGATGCTCGAAGCACGGGCTCTTCACGGCCACGGTGATGCGGGACGGGTGCATGCGGCGCCCGTCGGGATACTCGAGGTAGTCGTCGTCGCGGCCCTCGAGCGCCCGCAGCCGCGGCAGGTCGAGCCCGCACGAACACGGCCCGGTGTCGGGCTCCCACGCCGCGATGTCGCCGAGGCGGTAGCGGATGAACGGCTGCACGTAGTTGTGCAGCGACGTGACCAGCACGTGTCCGCGCTCGCCGCGCGGCACCGCGCGCCCGCGGTCGTCGACGATCTCGAGCACGACGTTGTCCGGGAACTGGTGCAGCGCGCCGCTGCGGCACTCCGCTGCGATCGCCCAGACCTCGTTGCAGTAGTAGTTCGTCGCGACCCGGCAGCCGAAACGCGAAGCGACGTGATCGCGCTCGTCGCGCGACATCGGCTCGGAATGGACGCAGATCGCCTCCAGGCCGAGCTCGCGGAGATCGTCCCCGAGGCCGTCGCACAGCTCGAGCAGGTCGCTCGGCGTCGCCGCCAGCAGGTGCGGCCGCCAGGCGCGCAGCCCCGCGAGGATCTCCTGCGGCGGCAGCCTGGTCGAGAACCAGCGGTTCCGGTACAGGCCGGCATTCCCCTTGCGCAGCGGGAGCTCGTACGGGAACAGGTACGCCATCCGCCGCCAGAACGTGAAGCCCTGCATGCCGTACACGCGCTGCGTGAACAGCGTGCGCATGTCGTCGCTGCGGGTGTCCAGCGCGATCTCCATGCACTGTCCCGACGAGCCCGAGGTCTGCTGGATGCGGCAGCGCGCGAGGTCCGTACCCGCGACCGTGCAGCCGCGCGGAAAGGCGTCGCGGATCTCGTCCTTCTCGGTGATCGGGAAGCGCTCCAGATCCGCCAGCGTCTCCAGATCGACCGGTCGCACGTTCGCCTTCTCGAGCTTCTCGCGGTAGAGCGGCACACTGGCCCAGGCACGCTGCAGGACCGCGCGGAGCTTGCGCAGCTGCACGCGCTCGAGCTCCTGGGCCGAAAGGCCCAGGCGCGCCTGCGTCAGCGCGAGACCGGTGAGCTTGCGCGCGGTGGATGCGATCTGCATGGTGGTGTTCCGAGCCTCCGCACGCGTGAGAGAGCAAGGTGCGTGCCACGGCCCGCGGGGCGCGCTGCGCCGTCGCCGCGCTGTCGCGGGTTCGAAGATTCGAATCGGAACTCGACGGCGGCCGCGCGACGCGGGCGCAAGTCACGGTGTGTGCGAGGGAAAGTGCTCCGTTCCAGGATTCGCACGCGCGCGCGCCAGGAAACGGGGCGCGAGCCAGTCGAGCGCGGGCGGCAGGACGACCAGCTCGACGCCGAGCGAGACCGCGACGATGAAAGCCACGAGCCCGCCGAAGTGCGCCGTCGGCTGGAAGTCCGAGAGCGCGAGCATGCCGAAGCCGCAGACCAGGATCACCGCCGTCAGGATCGTCGGCCGGCCCGCCACGCCCAGCGCGTACGTGAGCGCGCCCTCGGACGTACCGCGCAGCTCCAGGCCGCGGCGCCAGGCGTGCAGCAGGTGGATCGTGTCGTCGACGACGATGCCGAGCGCGATCGACGCGACCATGATCGTGGCGACGTCGAGGCGCACGCCCAGGTACGCCATGACCGCCGCAGCCGGCCCGATCGGCGCGACGTTGACCGCGAGCGCGACGGCGGTCACGCGGAAGGAGCGGTGCAGGAGCAGGAAGACCAGTCCGACGGACAGGATCGCCGAGCCGTAGCTCGCGAGCTGGCCGGTCACGAGGTACTGCTCCATCTGGGCGAAGACCGGCACCAGACCGGTGAAACGCACGCGCCAGCCGTCGGGCACGAGACGCGCGGCGTCCGAGCGCAGCTCCCGCAGGATCGACTCGCTGCGCGCGGACGTCATCGCGACGGCGCGCGCCGAGATGCGCGCGAGCCGGGCGTCGTCGCGAACGAAGCGCGCGACCTCGGACTTCTCGAGCGCCTCGAGCAGGAAGAGCTCGCGAGTCACCGCGTCCGCATCCGCGAGGTCGAGCTTCGGGTCGGACGCGCGCAGGAGGTCCACGAGCGAGGTGCCGGCCGACAGCTCGGGTAGCTCGGCGAGTCGCTTCTGCAGCGCGTCGAGCGCGCGCACGCCGTCGACGCCGCGCACCGCGCCGGCCGCGGGCGCGCGCACCTCGACCTCGAACGGTGTCACGCCGCCGATCCGCGACTCGATCAGCCTGTAGGCCTGGTTGATCGGGTTCTCGGGGCGGAAGAACTCGCCGTCGTGCGTGGCGACCTCGACGCGGGACGCGCCCCAGATCCCGAGCGCGACCGACAGCGCCAGGAAGCCGATCGCCGGCCAGCGCCGCTTCGCGCCGGCGACGACGTGGCGAAGCCACGAGAGCTCCACCCGCCGCTCCGCGACGCCTTCGAGCGGAAGGCGCACGAGCAGCGCGGGCAGGAGGATCGCGCAGTGCAGCCACGCGAAGGCGACGCCGAGCACCGCGAAAAGCCCGAACACCCGGACGCTCTCGATCCGGACGGCGGCGAGCGAAGCGAAGCCGATCGCGGTCGTCGCCGCGGTCCAGAACGTCGACGGCAACATCTCTTCGAGCGTCCAGTGCAGCGACTCCGCGCGCGACAGACCGTCGCCGAGCCGCTCGACGTAGCCGGAGATCACGTGGATCGCGTAGGCGACCGCGATCACCATCAAGAGCGGCGGCAGGAGCGACGTGGTGATGTTCATCGGCACGTCGAGCCAGCCCATCAGGCCTTGCGTCCAGAGCACCGTCAGCCCGATCGTGCCGAGCGCGAGCCCGGTCGCGAGCGCGCTGCGGAACAGGGCCAGCAGCACGAGCGCGATCATGCCGAGCGCGAGCGGCGTGAAGAGCGCGTTGTCACGGCGGTTCAAGCGCTCGAGCTCGCGGTTGAAGACCGGTGAGCCGGCGCGCACGATGCGCATCGCGTCGAAGGGCGGCGTCGCGAGACGCGCGTCGATCGCGCCGAGCACGCGCCGCTCCTGGGCGGTCGAATCGAGCTCGCTCGCCTCGAGCTGCACCGCGACGAGCAGAAGCTTTCCGTCGTGCGAGACGAGCTGGTCCCGAACGAAGCCGTTCGCGAGCGCGGCCTCGCGCAGCCCGGGCTCGCTGCCGATCTCGTCGGGCACGAGCGGGCGGACGAACGGCCCGAACGGCCCCGTGTCGACCTGCACGGCCGTGTCGAGCGACGCCACCGACGCAACGCCGGAAACGTCCTCGAGCGCCGCCGTCAGCTCGCGCAGTCGCTCGAGGCTCGCCGGGGCGAACGCGTCGTCCACCTCCCAGGCGAGCACGATCCACTTGTCGCTGCCCCAGCGCGCGACGAACTCGCGGTAGAAATCGAGCTCGTCGCTGCCCTCGAGCGTGATCACCTCGGGATCGCTGGTCCAGCGCAGGCGCGCGTAGCCGAGCGCGAGCAGCCCGCTCGCCAGCGCCGCGACGATCAGGAGCACCGTTCCGTGACGCTCGATCGCGCGCTCGAGAACGCCGCCGATCCGCATCAGTGTACGGTGCGGCGCACGAGCCCGTTGCCCGCGTCCTCGATCCGGTCCGCGAGGCCGTGGAAGCCGACGATGCGCACGAGATTCCCGACCGGCCGGACCACGAGATCGGCGGCGGCGGCCGAGAGCAGGATCGAGCCGGGGATGTGAGCGGTGTAGACCTCGTGGTGGAACATGCCTTCGCCGACGAACGCCAGCGGCTCGAGCGGCAGCCGCGCGGGCGCGTCGTCGGGGTCGACGAGCGGATTCAGCTGGTCGAGGCTGTCCGCCACCCAGCTCTCGGTCTCGAGCCCGTGACTGCCGAGCACGGCCTCCGAGCCGGAGAGGTGGAACAGCCAGGCGGTCTTCGAGAGCGATTTGCTCGCCGTGCCCTTGAAGACGTGCTCGCTGACGGGGTTGTCGTCGACCAGGCCGATCGCATCGGAGCCGAGCTCCAGGACGGCTCCGGCGTCGATCGCCGCCTCGGCGAAGAGCGCGAGCTGCGCGTCGGTCACGTCGTCGAAGATCCCGAGCACGCCGTCGCGGACGCCGCGCAGCCAGGTGAGCGCGGGTCCGGCGGGCGCCTCGTGGACCTCCCAGTCGAGTCC
>CAZMKX010000025.1:3652-14971 GCA_964566375.1 uncultured Myxococcales bacterium | reverse complement strand
AGGCGATCTTCGCCGGGGTGCCGGTCAACGTGACGCTGCTCTTCTCGCGCGAGCAGTACGTGGCCGCCGCGGAAGCGTACCTGCGCGGGATCGAGCGCCGTACTGCGTCCGGGCTCGAGCCATGGGTAGGCTCGGTCGCGTCGCTCTTCGTCAGCCGCTGGGATGCGGCGGTCTCGACGACGGCTCCCGAGAAGCTGCGCAACCGCCTGGGACTGGCCATTGCCCAGCGCACCTACCGCGCATATCGCACCCTGCTCGGCTCGCAACGCTGGCAGCAGGCGGACCTCCCCCGCGGGCGAGCTCAGCGGCTGTTGTGGGCAAGCACGGGTACCAAGGACCCGCACGCCTCCGACCTGCTCTACGTCGAATCCCTCGTCGCGCCATTCACGGTGAACACCGTGCCGGAGCAGACCCTTCTCGCGCTCGCAGACCACGGCGAGATCGGCGGCGTGCTCGGCGACGATGACGGGCCCTGCGAGCGAGTGTTGAGCGAGTTCGCAGACGCGGGCGTGGACATCGACGCGCTGGCGGTCCGGCTCCAACGGGAAGGGGCTGCTGCATTCGTGAAGTCCTGGAACGGCGTGATGGCTGCGATCGAGGCCAAGGGCGTCCAGCGCGGATCGGATCGCAAGGTCCCCTGATGCAGGAAGTCGAGGTCGCCCAGTCGAAGCCTCCGGCGCACGTCCTTCGCGCGCCGCGCGACCTTCCGCCGGAGCTCGCGACACTGGCCGAGCTCGCACTGGACCTTCGCTGGACCTGGAGCCACGCGGGCGATTCGCTCTGGCGCGCGCTCGACGCGGGGACTTGGGAGGTCACGCGGAACCCGTGGTTCGTGCTCCAGAACGCGCGCCAAGCGCGCTTGGACGAGCTTGCGCGGGACTCGAGCTTCACGGACGCGCTCGGTCGCCTTGGCGACGAGCGCCGCGAGCACCTTCGCGCGCACTCCTGGTGTGCGCGGTGTGTTCCCGACTTCTCGAAGCAGATCGCCTACTTCAGCATGGAGTTCGGCCTGGGCGAGGCGATCCCGCTCTACGCCGGAGGGCTCGGGATTCTCGCGGGCGACTTCTTGAAGGCCGCGAGCGATCTCGGGCTGCCGGTCGTCGGTGTAGGCATTCTCTTCCAAGAGGGCTACTTCCGCCAAGCCATCGAGCACGACGGGCAGCAGCACGAGCGTTATCCGTACAACGACCCCGCCACGCTCCCAATCCAGCAGGTCCGCGCGTCCGATGGGGGATGGCTCCGCATCCCGCTCAGCGTCGACAATCGGACGATCTGGCTCAAGGTGTGGCTGGCCCGAGTCGGGCGCGTGAACCTCTACCTGCTGGACACGAACGACTTGCTGAACAGCCCGGCGGACCGAGGCATCACGGCCAAGCTGTATGGCGGCGGTCCGGAGACGCGTCTCCTGCAGGAGCTCGTCCTCGGGGTCGGCGGGTTTCGCTTGCTCGAAACGCTCGGCTTGCAGGTGGACGTCGTTCACATGAACGAGGGGCATGCCGCGTTTGCGGTCGTCGAGCGCGCGCGCAGCTTCATGCGCCGCGAGCACGTGTCCTTCGCCGAAGCGCTCTGGGCGACACGCGCCGGGAACGTCTTCACCACGCACACGCCGGTCGCCGCGGGCTTCGACCGCTTCGACCCAGAGCTCGTGGACCGACTCCTGCTCTCTCCGTGCGGCTGCTTCGCGGATCTCGACATCGAGGGCAGCGAGTTCCTCGCACTCGGGCAGTGCGCTGGTGCAAAAGGCGAGCCCTTCAACGTCGCCTACCTGGCGTTGCGAGGCTCGGCCTTCGTCAACGGCGTGAGCCGACTGCACGGAGACACGAGTCGCAGGATTTTTTCGGAGCTCTTCCCCCGCTGGCCGGAGCATGAAGTGCCGATCGGCCATGTGACGAACGGCGTGCACGTGCCGTCCTGGGACTCGGCGGCAGCCGACCAGCTCTGGACCGAGGCCTGCGGAAGGGAGCGCTGGCGAGGCTCAGTGGAGGCGCACGAGCCGCTCGTGTCCGCGCTGAGTGACGCAACGCTTTGGTCCTTGCGCTCTCGACAGCGCTCCGCCCTGGTCGCCTACGCGCGGCGTCGCCTCGAAACCCAGCTGGCGCAGCGCGGTGAGCGAGACGCCAAGACGGTTGCCACTTCCACTCTCGAGCCGGACTTCCTCACGCTGGGCTTCGCGCGCCGCTTTGCCGAGTACAAGCGGCCCGCGCTGCTCCTGTGTGATCCGGCGCGGCTCACCCGACTGCTCGCGGACAGCACGCGGCCGCTCCAGATCGTCGTCGCCGGCAAGGCACACCCCGCGGACGAGGACGGCAAGCGCATGATCGCCGACTGGATCCGATTCTCGAAGCAGAAGGAGGTCCGCGAGCGCGTCGTATTTCTCGAGGACTACGACATCGCACTCGCAGAGCAGCTCACGCAGGGTGTGGACGTCTGGATCAACACACCTCGGCGGCCTTGGGAAGCGTGCGGCACCAGCGGAATGAAGGTGCTCGTCAACGGAGGCCTGAACCTATCCGAGCGTGACGGCTGGTGGGCGGAGGCGGCGTCGGCCGACGTCGGCTGGAGCCTTGGGGGCGGCGATGAGCCGCGTTCCGACGCTGAGGCTGCTGGCGAGCTCTATGCGCTGCTCGAGCGCGAGGTCGTCCCGGCGTTCTACGAACGCGACGCGGAAGGGCTACCACGACGCTGGCTCGCGCGCATTCGCGCGAGCATGTCGCGCCTGGCGCCACAGTTCAGCGCCAACCGCATGCTCCGAGAGTACTTGGAGCGCATCTACACGCCCGCGGCGAGCGCGTACGCGAGCCGCACGGAAGATGGAGCGCGTGTTGCGAAGGCGCTGTCGCAGTGGCACGAGAGCCTCGAAGTGGCTTGGACCGGGATCCGAATCGGCGAGGTGGACGCCAGCGTGTCCAACGAAGGCGTGACGATTCGGGTGACCGTATCGCTCGGTGTCATCGACGCGAACGCGGTACACGTCGAGCTCTACGCAGATCCGGCCGGCGAGTCTCCCGCCGTGCGCGTGCCCATGTGGCCGTGTGCAGGCGAGCCTCCTCGCGCTGGCACGAGCACCTTCGCGTGCACGATCGCGACGTCGCGCCCGGCGTCGGACTTCACGCCACGCGTCGTTCCCTTCCATCCGGACGCGGTCTTGCCCCTCGAGCTTCCGCTCGTTTCCTGGCAGCGCTGAGCGACGTCAATGGAACGGAGTATGAAGTCGGCGGAGCTCGAGGCGATCGACGCGTACTGGCGCGCGGCGAACTATCTCTCGGTCGGCCCTCCGGGTCACCGAATCCTGGCCATCGACATCAGCCCCGCGATGCTCGCGAGGGCCGCGCGCAAGGCTGCGCACTACCAGGGGGAGATCGAGCTTCAGCAGATGGACGTGTGCGCGCTGCCGTTCCCCGACGCGAGCTTCGACACCGTCGTGAGCGTGTGCACCTTCTGCTCGGTTCCAAGGCCGATCGCCGGGCTTCGCGAGCTCCATCGCGTGCTGCGGCGCGACGGCCAGCTGCTGATGTTCGAGCACGTTCGGAGCAAGATCGGTCCTCTGGGTATCTTCCTCGATCTCATGACACCTCTCTCGCGTCGGTTCGGTCCCGACTTGAATCGCGACACGGTGGAGAACGTCCGGGCGGCCGACTTCGAGATCCGGCGCGAAGAAAACGTCTACCTCGACATCGTGAAGATCATCGAAGCGGTCCATCGCTCATGAACGGGTGAGCAACGCTCCGACCCCTAGCTGGTCGTCTCCACCACGGCCGACCGCGGCGCTCCCTTCTGATACTCGATGTCGCGCTGCAAGAAGTAGTTCAACACGGTGCGCAGCACGACGATCGCCGCGAGCTGGCCGATCTCGTTCCACGAGGGCGCGGCGGCAGTCCGAAGCACATCCGCAGCGATCTCGAACTCGAGCGCCAGCACCAGCCAGCCACCGAGATCGCGCTGTACTTGCGCTCGGATCTCCGGACGACGCAGCACGAAGACCCGTACGGTTCCGGCCACCGCCTGCGCCGCCGCAGCAGCCACGACCAGAGCCGCCGCGATCTCGATCGCCCCACCGACGTAGAGTGCCGTGGCCGACACGATCTCGCGCATGCTTTCCGCCCGGCCTACTCGACCTCGAGTACGCGGTTCTCCGTACCGAAGGCGTTGGCCACGCAGTCGCTGGACTCTGACCCGGATTCCTCCGCCACTCTCGAGCACCACTCGCCGTCCACGACGAACTTGTACTCGTATCGCCCCGGCTTGAGCTTGACCGACACCGTCCACTTGCCCGCGGCATCCTTGCGCATCGGGAGCGCATCGGGGCTCCAGTCGTTGAAGCTCCCCGCGAGGAACGCGGAGGTAGCCTCCGGTGCCCGAACGGAGAACGCGACGCTGCGCGTGGTGTCCTTTGCTTTCGACATCGACTCTCTCCTCTCACGGCGGCCAGGCAACTCGTTCGTTGCGCCCACTCGGTGGCTACGGATGCTCGGCGGAAAAGGTGACGTGTGATCAGCTCGCAGCGATGACATGCCTCGACAGGGTGCGGTTGCGCAGTGCGGCGATGGCCTGGGAGAGGACGACGAGACCGCTCGGACCCGCCGCCGAGACTACGCTCGAGCGCCGGCGTCCGGAACGAGTGGCCAGAAATCCGCCTCGCGCCGTGACTCCCGCCGCGGTCCTACTTCTGCTGGATCGAGCGCAGGTACGCGACGATAACGATCACCTGCCCGCGGGCCGACGCCAGCTTCGCCTGCGGGCTGGGGGCCGCGTCGGCGAAGCGCTGTCCCCAGATCGGCATCTCGGAGGTGCCGTGCGCCGGGAATCTACGCCTGCCGTCGATGATCTCCGCGATCTCCGTCTCGGGAAACGTCCCCCCGCGCCGCTTCGCGATGGTCGTCAGATCCGCAGGCGGCGCCTTGAGGTACGGGACGAAGGCGCCATCCCCCTTGCCGTCGAGCCCGTGGCAGCCCGAGCAGTACTGTTGGAAGAAGCCACGCCCGACATCGGCGACGGTGGTCTCCTGACTCGCTGCCGGCGTCGCGACCACCAAGGCGCTGAGCGCCAGGACGGCCAGCAGATATCCAGACTCCCTCATGCTCGCTCCTCCCTTCCTCCTCGGGTCGTTCGCGCCCGGGGGAAGACTCATGGCTCAGACCGTCGGATCTCTGTCGCCTCCATCTCATCGCTCGTCGACGCCAGCCGCTCCCCCGCAGACGATGCGCTCCTCGATGCTCGATCCGCTGTGGTCAGCGGGTAGCAAGAGCCCGTCTCGAGGTCGGCATTCGGCACCCGAGCTCCGCGATCGCTTGCGAGAGCACGACGAGGGGGGTCGTCCCCGCGGGGGATGCGAGGCGCGCGCGACGGCCGCCGGCGCGTGCGGTCAGCACGCGTGAGATCCGGTCGGGCGTGCCAAGATCGCTCCAGCCGCAAGGCGGGACGGCGAGAACGGCGAGCCGCTGCGGGACGCGCTCGAGCACGGCGCGCGAAAAGTCCGTCGGCGCCAGCATCGCGTAGACGGCCGCCAGCGGTGTATCGCCGACACCGGCGCCCGGCGACTCGCTCTCGAGGGCACGGAGGAGATCCGGCTCCGAGAGCTCGAACGCCTCCAACAGGCTCGAAACCCTGCACGCAAACAAGAAGCTCGACCAGAGGGCACCGCGCTCGAAGAGCTGGGAGGCCTTCCTGGCCGGCGGCTTCTCGACGAAGAGATCGATCGCGTGCGAGTCGCCGTGCAGCGCGGGACCCGGCACGATCCAGCCGTACTGCGAATCCGCCGCGTCCGGCGTGATGCCGAGGAGAACGATTCGCGCAGGATCCTCGCGCAGGTCACGAAGCGCCGCGCGGAACGACTCTCGCAGTGCCGCTTCGTCTTCGACGTAGTGATCCGAAGGCAGCACGAGCACCTCGGCCTCGGGGTCGTCGCGCCGAATGCGCAGCGCGGGCAGGAGGATTCCCGCCGCGGTGCCGCGATTCTCCGGCTGAACGACCACGTTCTCCGGCAGCAGGTCGGTGAGCTCGTCGCGCCAGAACGGGCGATGGGCCTCGGAGACGACCACGACGACGCGATCCCGCGGCACGATCGCGGCGGCGCGCTCGATCGCCTGGCGCAGCAGCGATGGCCCGCCGCGGAGCGAGCAGAACTGCTTCGGCACGCTGACACCCCACGGCGTGGTCGTGAGCTGCCGCAGGCGGCTTCCCTCTCCGCCCGCGAGGACGATCGCCCAGGTCTCGTCCGCCGACGGGACGTGGAGCACGCAGTTTGCCGTTCCCAAGCCGTTGGGTACGAAATGGCTCTCGAGGCTCGAGGCGCATGCGGGCTGCGCGCGCCACCGGCCGTCGACCACGAGCTTGTACTCGTACCGGCCCGGCTGAAGCCGGACGGAGGCCGACCAATGACCGTCCCCGTCGGACCGCATGGGAAGGTCACGCGGGCTCCACTCGTTGAAGCTGCCGGAGACGAACACCGCACTCGCACCCGAAGCGCGATAGGCAAACGTCACGGTTCGAGACGCATTCTGGGTCGTGGTCGGCATCCGCTTCTCAATACGGGCGCTCACGGGAATGGTGACGCCGAATCTAGTGGTGCTTGTAGAAGCCGACGCCGCGGATGTCGGTCCAGGCCGTCGTGAGGTGGCAGCGGTAGCACTCGCTGACGGACGCGTGCTCCTGGCGCGCGACCTTGGCCGAGAGCATGCGAAAGTGCTCCATGTAGTGGCTCGGTGGGGCCTGGTGGCACTGTGCGCAGTCGCGAGAACGCGGGGTCGGGTGGCGATAGCCTGCGACCTTCCAAAGGCTGGTCCCGTGACAACTCGCGCAATCCTCCCCGAAGAGCCCGGCATGTCGATCTTGAAGGCGGTGGCACGCAGAGCAGTCGAGAAGGCGTCCGTCGGCAGGTTCGGGCCGGGACGTCGAGGCGCCACGCGCGGCTAGCTCGGCGAAGAGATCGTGGTCCATCGGACCGCGGAGAGCGGTGGGACCTGCGTGCTCGAGGTGGCAGCCCGTGCACTCTGTGAGCGAGGCATGGAAGGCCGTCGTCTGCCGTGCGACGAGCGGACCGTTCAGCGCGTGGCACGCGATGCAGGCCTGCGCCTCTACGCCGCGAATCGGTGTGTGGCATGCGGCGCAATCCTCGGCGAGCCGTGCGTGGGCGCCGGTCAGGGGGCCCGGTAGCGCCTGTCGCAGTGACCAAGCCCAGACATCGCGAGCGCGCGAGTCCTCACAGCCGGTGGCGCCGACGACTACGCACAGCGCGGCGAATGCTGCCGCCGAGCGAACGCACCTCATAGCCAACGAAGACCGAGGTAGAGACCCGCTGCGATGTGAAGCGCGAGGAGGAGGTAGAGCACGATCGTCAGCACGATGTGAAGGCGCAGCCAGCGAGAGAACCAGCGCTTGAACGTCTCTTGCGTCTGGACCGCATGCTCGACGTCGGAGAGGGCTTCCGAGATCCGGACGGCGCGGAGCGCGGGTGATGGAGCTAGGCTCGTGGTGTCGTCGCCGGTCAGAAAGAGCCGACCGACCCAGCCGCGCAGAGAACCCGTGAACGGCGTCAGGAGCGCGGCCTGATCCGGTGCGTTGCGAAGCGCGACCGCGAGGCGTTCGTACTCCTCGCGAAGTGCGTCGCGCACAGACCGGCGTTCGCGAGCTTCCTCGCCGATCATGCGCAGGAGGTAGCGACCGATGAAGCCGCTGAGCGCGACGATCAGCATCGTCGCGGTGAGCGCGATGCCGAGCGGGCTCGCGAAGCGATGGCCCGTGTGGAGCAGCGCCAGGATCGGACCGAGAACCCCGGCGTAGATGTGCCAAGTCAGGAACGTGCGCAGCGAGATCCGCGCCGTCACGCGACTGCGCACGAACGGGACGCGCTTCGCGACGGAGTAGGCGAGCGGAACGAGCATCAGTAGAGCCGCCGAGATCCCGAGCAGGCTGCCCTCGAGGCTTCCAGGGAAACGCGGCGATCGGTGCACCAGGAAGCCCAGCCAGAGGAGCAGCATGAGTGCGGTGAGCCCGCCGACGACGACACGCTCCCGCTCCTTCACGCCTAGGCCTCGACGGCGATGTTCGCCGTCGCGCGGGCCTGACAGGCGAGGATCATTCCGGCCGCGCGATCCTCGTCATCGAGCCCGTCTTGGACCTCCATCGAGACTTCCCCGGAGAGGAGCTTGACGATGCAGCTCCCGCACGTGCCGGAGCGACACGACCACTCGATCTCGACACCGACGGATTCAGCGGCGTCGAGAACCGTTTGGTCCGGCGGCAGCGGCGCTGACTTCTCCGATCGCGCGAAGCGGACGGTGGGGAGCGTCGCGGCCGTCGCCGCATCGAGCTTCCTCGGCGCCGCGGGCGGGGTCGCGGGGCCGAAGGATTCGAAGCGGATCCGTTCGCGCGCGACGCCGAGCTCCAGCAGGAACGCGCGCGTGCTCTCCATCATGGCCTTCGGCCCGCACAGGTGAACGAGTCGCTGCGCGATGTCCGGCACGACCTCGCGCACGAGATCCGCGCTGAGACGCCCGGTGCGGCCGCCCCAGTTCGTGCCTTCCGGCTGCGAAACGGTGGCCACGACACGGAGGTTCGGGTGGCGCCGCGCCAGGTGCTCCAGCTCCTCGCGGAAGATGAAATCCGCGGGTGTGCGGAAGCAGAAGAACAACACGATCTCTCCCGGCCAAGCGCGGTCGGTGAGATAGCGGACGACGCTCATCAGCGGTGTGACCCCGACGCCGCCGCCGATCAGCACGATGCCCTTGGCTTCCTCTCCGGTGAAGGTGAAGCGCCCATAGGGCGCGGAGATGCGGATCTCGCTGCCTTCATGGACGGAATCATGCAGGTAGCGGGAGACGACACCATCGGACTCGCGTTTCACGGTGATCTCGCAGTACGCGGCTTGCGTCGGCGAAGACGCGATCGTGTACGAGCGCTTCGTCTTCTCGGAGCGCGCTCCGTCGGCCGGCAGGATGACGTTCAGGAACTGGCCGGGGAGGTAGTCGAACGGGAGCGGGCCGTCGTCCACGGGCGCAAGCCGGAAGGTCTTCACCTCGCGCGTCTCCGCGAACACGCGAGCAACGCGCACGCGGACGGAGCAGGGGTCCTTGCACCGCCCGCAGGATCCCGTCTTGCGGAGGGTGTCGAACGCTGATGCACTGGCCGCTGGCTTGGACGGCGGCGCTTTCGGAGACTGCGACCCTGCGGCAGCGTCCGTCGACGGAGCGGGGACTGCGACCGGTGGAGCCGGCCCTGCGCCGCCGGTGAGGGACGCGAGCAGCGCCGCCGCTCTGCGCATCTTGTGGAAGTACATCGCGATCATCACGACGGCGAAGAGCGTGAGCAGAACCATCGCGAATGCATGGAACCAGCCGAGGCCGAAGAGCCCTCGGGGCGGCACGCCGTCCGCCGGCTCGATCCGCAGCTGTTCCCGAAACCACGAGAGCGCGATGGCGCGAGGCTCCTCACCGGCCTCCAAGGCCTTCGACGTGGCGAGCCCGCTCTCGAGCTCGTCGAGTCCCGCGCGCGTCTCGCCCAGCGCTTCCGAAAGCGCGCTCGAATCCCCGATGCGAATCGCCTGATCGATCCCCTCGAGGCCCGCGGCCAGGCGCTGCGATCCCTGGGTCCGCCGCGCTTGCGCGCGCGAAATCAGCTCGCCGCGTTGCTCCGGCGAGATCGCCTCGAGGCGCATCATCTCCGGATAGAGCTCTTTCGGCGGTGGAACGCCCATGCCCTCCATCATCGATTCCATCCCGCCGGGTCCCGTTGCGCCGCGGGGGGGCATGGCACCGGCAGGGCCGGGCGCTCCGGCGGGCGGGTGATGCGCGGAGTGCTCCCCGGGACCCGTCTGGCCAAGCACCGTGCCAGCGGATGCAGACAGGAGTGCAGCGATGGCGAATAGGCGATTCAGCGAGAACCGACAGGCATGGGTTCTCCCTGCATTCGCCCCCGCGCTCACCGCCGCTCCCCCTCTGCAGCTGCCTCGTCGTGGAGCGTCGCGAGCGCTTCGTACTCCTCCACGATCGCCCGGTACTGCTCCACCAGCTTCTCGCAGTGGCGGGCCCCGAGCTGCGCTCGCTTCCTGCCTGAATGGAACGTGCGGGCCATGTACTTGTGCAGCCGCATCTCGGCGCGCGCGGATGCGGCCATGGCTCGGAAGGAGTTCGCCTGTACCGCGTGGTCGCTGGCGATGGCAGAGCCTTCCTCGGGGTCGCCCGGTGCACGCGCCTGGCCGACGGCCGGAGCTGGAGTGGCCAGAAGGACCATCAGCAGCGAGCCGACGATCGCGGCGCGGATGGCCATCGAGTTCTTCGACCCTCCAATGCTCGCCACCCTACGGAGCTTCTCTCGCTTCCTCGTCGTGGAGCGTCGCGAGCGCGTCGTATTCCTCTGCCATGGCGCCATATTGCTCGGCCAGCCGCTCGTAGTGTCGGGCTTCGAGCTGCGCTCGCCTCTCGGTGGGGTGGGACTCTCGGGCCATGGTCTCGTAGAGGCGTGTCCTCGAGCGCGCGGCGACCGCCATGGCTCGGAAGTAGTCCGCAAGGAGCGCGTGGTCGCCGGCGATAGCGGCCGATTCGCCCACAGGTTGCTCCACCACACCCGCTTTCTCCTCGCCAACGGCTGGGGCCGCAGTGCTAAAGAGCACCGTCAGCAGTGCGCCCGCGGTCGCGATTCGGAACGCCATCTTGCCTCTCGCCAGCGAATACGGGAGCGCTCAGGCTTCGGTGACCGCTGCTTCCGACGGCTGGCGGGTCGGTCACCTTTCGCTCGGGTCGCCCGTACACGATGGACATAGGCGCAGCCTCGATGGTGCGCGCTCAGGAGGTTCGATCCATGCGTCAAGCCATGTTGCACGGAGTGTTCGTCGGCGTGCTCGCGTTCGCCGCTTGGGTCGCGCCCGCTGCGGCTCAGAACACGGCCTCGCCGGCTGCGCTGACCGCCCAGATCGAGGCCAAGCGCATGGAGATCCGCCACCACACGCAGCTCATCCAGGGCATCCAGGATCCCGCGCTCCTCCAGCGCGAAACCCTGAAGCACTTTCTGATGACGGAGGAGATGCTCGCCCTGGTCCTCGAGCAGCAGAAGCAGATGCTCCAAGCCGCGAGCGCGCCCGCGACCGGGGCCATGGGCGGCATGGAGGGCGAGCACGCGATGGAGATGCCGGGCGCCGCGCCCTCCGCTGGCGCCACGGCGCCGATGGGCGGCGGGATGATGGACGACGACGCGATGGAGATGCCGAGCGCACCCACTCCGGGCGGGCCCCCGGCTGGCGCCACGGCGCCGATGGGCGGCGGGATGATGGGCGACGACGCGATGGAGATGCCGAGCGCACCCACTCCGGGCGGGCCCCCGGCTGGC
>CAZMKX010000025.1:0-3552 GCA_964566375.1 uncultured Myxococcales bacterium | reverse complement strand
GCCACGGCGCCGATGGGCGGCGGGATGATGGGCGGGATGCGTGGTGGCCACGAGATGATGGGGATGGGCGGGATGAAGGGCGGGGCGGCCCCCGACCCGGTCTCGATGACCGGCGCGTCCGCAGCGGCGCGCCAGATCGCGGAGCGAGAGGCCCTTCTCAAGGAAATCGACACGCACTCTGCCTATCTCGCAACGATCTCGGATCCGGCGATCCGTGCGCGCGAGATCGTAAAGCATCAGGAGATGCTCGACCGACTGGTCGCCACGATGCGCTGACGGCAAGACGTCGGTTGATCAGTCCCGCGACGGCGGCAGCCACGCGGAGTGGACGAGTTCTCCCGGGTGATCCCGGCGCTCGTAGCCGTGCGCACCGAACCTGTCGCGCTGCGCCTGGAGGAGGTCGGCACTGCCACGCGCGGTCGTGAGTGTGTCGAGCCACGCGAGAGATGCGGATAGCGCGGGCACAGGCAGTCCCGCACGCGAGGCGGCGCCGACGACGCGGCGCCAGGCCGGGAGCCGCTGCACGATCTCGGCACGCAACGTCGGTGCGAACGCGACGCAGCGCTCGTCGTCGTTCTCGAGCACGCGGCGTAGCTCATCGAGCAAGCGCGCCCGGATGATGCAGCCCGCCCTCCAAATGCGTGCGACCTCGCCGAGGCTCGTCCCGTAGTCGCGCTCCATGCTCGCGGTCGCGAGTAGAGTGAAGCCCTGCGAGTAGGTCGCGATGCGGGAGGCGTAGAGAGCGGCACGCACGTCGTCCAGAGAGGCGCCTTCGAATTCGCCGCGTCGCGCTTCGCGGAACCAGTCGCTCGCGCGCTCGCGAAGCGCCACGTCAGCGGAGAGGGCGCGCGCATCGACGGCGGCGCTGATGGTCGGGATCGCGATGCCGAGCTCGAGAGCGGCTTGCACGGTCCAGCGACCGGTTCCCTTCTGGCCGGCACGATCGAGCACGGCGTCGAGCAGGAGCGCTCCGGGATTCGCGGGATCCGGAACGCGAAAAATCTCGGCAGCGATCGACACCAGGAAGCTCTCGAGCTCGCCTCGGTTCCATCCCGCGAAGGCATCCGCGATCGCCCCGGGCTCGAGCGCCAGGCCATGCCGCATCAGAAGCGCGGACTCCGCGATGAGCTGCATGTCTCCGTACTCGATGCCGTTGTGCACCATCTTCACGAAGTGCCCCGCGGCCCCGCGCCCGCACCAGGCCACGCAGGGCCGAGCGTCGCTCCGTGCTGCGATCGCCTCGCAGACGGGTCTCAGCCGTTCCCACGCGCGCGCATCGCCCCCCGGCATGAGTGAGGGCCCGTGAAGTGCACCGTCGGCACCGCCCGACACGCCCATCCCGACGAAGTGCCAAGTCTGATCCGCGGCACCCGCGATGCGCCGCTCCGTGTCGGCGAAATGGCTGTTGCCAGCGTCGACGACGACATCGCCCGTGTCGAGGAGCGGCGCTAGCGTCGCGAGCACGTCGTCGACGGGCTTGCCAGCGGGGACGAGCAGCAGGATCAGGCGCGGCCGCGCGAGCGCGCGCGTGAGGTCTTCGAGGCGCTCGACGATGGCAAGGCCTGCGTCGGGATGAAGCGCCGCGAGGCGGCGGGCTGTCTCGATCGAGCGGTTGTGCACCACCACGCGGTAGCCCCACCTCGCGAGATTTCGCGCCAGCCCCCCGCCCATCACACCCAGTCCGACGACAGCGACGTTGCCTGGATCGACCGTCATGGGACCCCTCTCGGCCGGACATCTAGGTCGGTGACGATCACCAAGTTCGGAAGGCCCGTCGCGGGGAGTGCAGGATCGCCCGACAAGACGCGCTCCATCGCCGCGCGCTTCGCCTCTCCGGTCGCGATCAGGATCGTGCGCCGCGCGGTTGCGAGGATCAGTCGCGTGAGCGTCAACCGTTCTGCCGGGGGCTTCGGGCTCGCCCGGACGAACGCGACACGACCCTTCACCGATTCGATGGCTCCCGGGAACAGCGACCCGACGTGGCCGTCCTCGCCCATGCCGATCAGCACGACGTCGAGCTCGCCGGCGAAACGCTCGCCGAGCGCCGCCTCCACGCGCTCCACGGCGTCGGCAGCGCGCTCGCCGTCTTCGAAGAGCGGGAGCAGAGCACCGGGTGGATCGAGCCGGTCGAGTGCGCCCGAGCGGTACGCGAAGCCGCGATTCGAGCTCGGATCGGCGACCGGAACACAGCGCTCGTCGACCCAGGTGAGGAGGACGCGGCTCCATGCGGGGCCGAGCTGCACGCGCGCAGCACGCAGCGCGCCGAGCGCAGAGCCACCCGGGATCGCAAGCCGCGCTCGGCCGCGCTCGGAGTCGACGGCGGCCAGCGCTTCCGCGAGTAGCACCGCTCCGCTCGCCGCCGCATCGCGCGAACAAACAAGGCGCCGCAGGTCAGCCACGTGACCAGCCTCCCTCGCAGCAACCGTGAAAGAGGAGATCTGCTTCTGGCGGTCCCCAGCTCCCCGCTTCGTACTCGAGGAGCGGAGGAGACGAGCCTCCCTCCCAGCTCGCCCTCACTGCGTCGGTCCATTGCCAAGCGGCCTCTACCTCATCGGCTCGCAGGAAGAGCGTCTGGTCGCCTCGCAGCGCATCGAGCAGGAGTCGCTGGTATGCCTCCGGCGCCTCCGCGCCAAAGTGATGCTCGTAGTCGAAGTCGAGCGTGGCCGGCGCCATTCGCATCACGGGTCCGGGCTGCTTCACCCCAAATGACAAGGAGATGTGTTCGCGCGGCTGGAGCCGGAGCGTCAGGACGTTCGGACGGATGCCGCAGAGCGACCCGTCCGCCACTCGCGCCCGGAGCTCCGCGTCGCTCATCCCCTCGGGCCGGTTGAAGAGCTGCAGCGGCGGCGTGCGAAACTGGACCTGGACCTCCGTGAAGCGCCGGGGCAGCCGCTTCCCGTGCCGCAAGAGGAACGGCACGCCGCTCCAGCGCCAGCTGTCGAGCTCGGCGCGCAGTGCGACGTAGGTTTCCGTTCGCGAGTCCCTGCTGACCCCGTCTTCAGCCAAGTAGCCCGCAACCCGAGCCCCGTCGATGGATCCGGGCACGTAGCGCGCTCGCACGCTGCGCACCGAGGCGAGGCCCGGCTCCACGCGTCGCAGGGCTCGAAGCACCTGGACCTTCTGATCGCGCACCGCCTCCGGATCCAGTGTCGCCGGCGGCTCCATTGCGATCAGCGCGAGGAGCTGGAGCATGTGGTTCTGAACGACGTCGCGCAGCGCGCCGGCCGAGTCGTAGTAGCTGCCGCGACCGCCGGAGACACCCGCGTCTTCCGCCACCGTGATCTGCACGAGCTCCACATGGTGCCGGTTCCAGAGCGGCTCGAAGATCGCGTTGTGAAAGCGGAATCCAAGCAGATTCTGGACGGTCTCCTTTGCCAGGTAGTGGTCGATGCGGAAGATCTGATCCTCGCGCAGCTTCTCGTGGAGGTCGCGATTCAGGGCCTGCGCGCTCGCGAGGTCGCTTCCGAACGGTTTCTCGATCAAGATTCGCCGCCACGCGACGCGCTCTCCTTCGCGCATGTCGAGCAGTCCCGCCTCGGAGAGGTTTGCGAC
>CAZMKX010000024.1:0-15003 GCA_964566375.1 uncultured Myxococcales bacterium | reverse complement strand
GGCCACATCAAGAACGTCTCGAAAGAAGGGCTGTTCGTGCGCACGAACGTCCTCCCGCCGGCCGGCTCGCCGGTTCGCGTCGTCTTCCACGACCGGCACGGCAGCAAGATCGAGGTCCGCGGCACGGTGCGCTGGACCACGGATCAGCTCCCGCCGGAAGAACAGGCCAAGCCCGGCTTCGGCGTCCACTTCCAGAACGCGAGCGACGAGTTCAGCGAGTTCTTCGAGCAGATCCTGACCGGCTGAGCGAGCCTGGCTTCTGCCAGGGAATTCGCCCTCGGCGTTTGCATTTGCCAGCCGCCGCCGGCAAGCTGGCCGCGGCATGGCGAGGTCCGGTCGAACGTTCCGCCTGGGTGAGGTCGCGGCGCTTCTCGGCGTGAGCACCGACACCGTCCGTCGCTGGGCGGATGCCGGCCGGCTCGCGAGCCGGCGCTCGCGGACCGGCGAGAGGCGCGTCGACGCGAGCGCCCTCGCCCGCTTCGCGGCGAAGCTCGCCGCGCCGGCGACGGGCGCCCCCGAGCCGCGCCTATCCGCGCGGAACCGGTTTGCCGGGATCGTCACCCGGGTCACGAAGGACCGGGTCGCCGCTCAGGTCGAGATCCAGGCCGGGCCGCACCGGCTGGTCTCGCTGATGACACGCGAGGCGGCCGACGAGCTGGGCCTGGTCATCGGCCAGCTCGCGAATGCCGTCGTGAAGGCGACGAACGTGGGCGTCGAGCTTCCCACAGGCGGCACGGGCGGCGCGCGCAAGCGGAGACGGAGCGCATGACGCGGGCGCTCGGGATCCTGCTCTCCGCGACCGTCGCGCTCTCGAGCTGCGCCGGCGCTCGCGCGGAGAACGCGGCCGCTGCGCCGATCCGGGTCTTCGCGGCCGCGTCGCTCGCCGAATCGTTCGGCGCGCTCGCATCGGCGTTCGAGCTCGCCCATCCCGGCGCGCGCGTCGAGCCGAACTTTGCGGGCTCGCCTGCGCTGGTCGCGCAGATCGAGTCGGGAGCCCCGGCCGATGTCGTGGCGACGGCGGATCTCGCCAGCCTGTCGCGGCTGGCGCAAGCCGGGCGGCTCGCGAGCGAGCCCGTGATCTTCGCGCGGAACCGCCTCGAGATCGTCGTCGAACGCGGGAATCCGAAGGGCATCCACGGCCTCACCGACCTCGCGCGCGCCGATCTCCTCGTCGTTCTCGCCGCCGAGTCCGTGCCCGCGGGCCGCTACGCGCGCCAGGTGCTGTCGCGCGCGAACGTGCGCGCGGATCCGCGCTCGCTCGAGGCGAACGTGAAGTCGGTCGTGAACAAGGTCGCGCTCGGCGAGGCCGACGCCGGGATCGTCTACGTCACGGACGTGCGCGCGGCCGGCGAGCGCGTGACGGGCGTGCCGATCCCCGAGGCGGAGAACGAGGTCGTCTCGTACCCGATCGCGCTCGTCGAACGCCGCGAAGCGTCTCCGGCCGCGGCGGCCTTCCAGGCGTTCGTCTTGTCCGCCGAGGGACGGGCCATCCTGTCCCGCTTCGGCTTCCTCGGGCCGTGAGCCAACGTCGCGGGCGCACGCTTCCGCCCGGCCTGCTGCTGCCGCTGGCCGGCGCGGCGACACTGCTCGGTGTTCCCCTGCTCGCGCTGGTCGTACGCGCGCCCTGGTCCGCCCTGGGAGAGGAGCTGACCCGGCCCGAGGTCGCCGCCGCGCTCCGCCTGTCGCTGGTCTGCTCGATTCTCGCGACCCTCGTCTCCGTCGTGCTCGGTGTGCCGCTCGCCTGGCTGCTGGCGCGCGTGGACTTCCCGGGGCGCAGGCTCGCGCGCGCGCTCGTGATGCTGCCGATGATCCTTCCGCCGGTCGTCGGCGGCGTCGCGCTCCTGCTCGCGTTCGGGCGGCGCGGCCTCGTCGGCGAGTGGCTCGCGCGCGCCTTCGACGTCCAGCTGCCGTTCTCGCTCGCAGGCGCGGTCCTGGCCGAGACCTTCGTGGCGATGCCGTTCCTGGTGCTCGCCGCGGAGGCCGGCTTCCGGCAGGTCGATCGCCGGCTCGAGGAGGCCGCGGCCACGCTCGGCGCGCGACGCTGGCGCGTGTTCACGCGCATCACGTTGCCGCTGGCGGCGCCGGCGCTCGGCGCGGGTGCCGCGCTGTGCTGGGCGCGCGCGCTCGGCGAGTTCGGCGCGACGATCACGTTCGCCGGGAATCTTCCCGGGCGAACGCAGACCCTCCCGCTCGCGGTGTACATCGCGCTCGAGACACGGCCCGAAGCCGCCTTCGCGCTGAGCCTCGTCCTGCTCGGGGTGGCGATCGCGGTCCTGATCTCGCTGCGCGAGCACTGGCCCACGCGATGAGCCTGGCGGCGGAGCTCTACGTGCACCTCGGCCGCTTCGTGCTCGACGTCTCGCTCCGCGTCGGCGACGGCGAGGTGCTCGCGCTCGTCGGGCCGAACGGCGCGGGCAAGACCACGGCGCTCTTCGCCGTCGCGGGCCTCGTGCCGCTGGAGCGCGGGCGGGTCGCGCTCGGCTCCACCGTCCTCGAGGACTGCGGCGCCTCGATCTGGCTGCCGCCGGAGGCGCGCGCGATCGGCTTCGTCTTCCAGGACGCACGGCTCTTTCCGCACCAGACCGTGCTCGAGAACGTGGCCTTCGGGCTGCGCGCGCAGCGCCGGCCGCGAGCTGAGGCGCGCGCCCGCGCGCGCGACTGGCTGGAGCGCGTCGGAATCGGCGCGCTCGCGAGCGCGCGCGCTTCGACGCTCTCCGGGGGCGAAGCGCGCAAGGTCGCGCTCGCGCGTGCGCTCGCCATCTCCCCGCGCGCACTGCTCCTCGACGAGCCGTTCGCCTCGCTCGACGAAGACGCGAGCGCGGACGTGCGCGAGACCCTGCGCGCGCATCTCGCCGACTTCGCCGGCCCGTGCGTGCTCGTCACGCACGAGCCCGAGGACGCGCGTATCCTCGGCGACCGTGTGCTGCGGCTCGAGGCGGGGCGAAGCGCCAGGGAGGGCTCGTGACGACGTTCGTGCTCATTCACGGCGCCTGGCACGGTGGCTGGTGCTGGGAGCGAGTCGCCCCTCTCCTGCAGGCGGGCGGCCATCGAGTGCTTGCCCCCGATCTGCCGGGACACGGCGGCGACCCGACGGCGCTCGCAGGGGTGACGCTCGAGGCGTATACCGCGCGCGTTTGCGAGCGGGTCGCGGCGGAGCGCGAGCCCGTCATGCTCGTCGGGCACAGCATGGGCGGCGCCGTGATCAGCTCGGTCGCCGAGCGCATGCCCGAACGCCTGCACACGCTCGTGTATCTGGCGGCGTTCCTGCTGGGCGACGGCGAGTCGCTGCTGACGGCGGCCGCGGGCGACACGGAGTCCGTGCTCGGCGGGTATCTGCAGCCTGCGGCGGACGGCCTCTCGATCACCGTCGAGCCGGAGGGCGTGTCGCCCTCGTTCTACGGCGAGTGCGACGCAGGTGACGTCGCGCGCGCACGCGCTCGGCTCGTGCCGCAGGCGATCGCGCCCATGGCCACACCGGTGCACTGGACCGCCGCTCGCGCGGGTCGCGTGCCGCGCGTCTACATCGAATGCCTGCGCGACCGCGCGATCGGCATCACCCGCCAACGCAGCTTCGTCGCGCAGAGACCGTGCGCCGACGTCGTCACGCTCGACACCGACCACTCGCCGTTCTATTCGGCTCCAGAGGCGCTGGCGACGCATCTGGCGGCCCTCCGGCCCGCGCGCGAGACTGTGCGCCGTTCGTCCCCGTAGCTCAGATGGATAGAGCGGCTGCCTCCTAAGCAGCAGGTCATGCGTTCGAATCGCATCGGGGACGCCAGGCGCGTCCGGCGCCGGATTCACCCGGCCGGCTCGCCGACCGATACTCAGGATCTCGTGCTCCGACCGGTGCTGCGATCGCAAGGTGCGCTGAAGTGAAAACGCTGCGAGTGAGAAGCCGCCGACCGGAGCCTGTGCGCTCGACGTGCGTCCGGACCCCGGCATGAGCTTCGACTCGATCCACTACCTGCTCTTCCTGCCGACGATCTACCTGCTGTACCGGCTCCTGCCGCACATCGGGCAGAACCGCATGCTGCTCGCCGCGGGCTACTACTTCTACGGCTGCTGGGACGTCCGCTTTCTGGCGCTGATCATGTTGTCGACGGCGGTGGACTTCAGCGCCGGGCTCCTGATCGAGCGCGGCGGGCTGACGCGCAGGCAGGGCGCGCTCGCCGCCGGCTGGGCGATCGCCGGCTCGATCGTCTTCGTCGCACTCGACTGGCAGGCGATTCTGTCACCGCAGCCGGCGGCGACGATCGTCGACCCGACGGGGGTCTGGGCGGCGGCCGCGATCGCGGCGCTCTTTCTCGGCTCGTTCTGTCTGCACCCGCGCTTCGTCGCGCTGTCCGAGGGCGAGCGCAGACGCTTCGCGCTGCTCGCGAGCCTGGCCGTGAACCTCGGCATTCTCGGCTTCTTCAAGTACTTCAACTTCTTCACGGACAGCGCGGAGCAGCTTCTGCACGCGCTCGGCTTCTCTCCCGCGCACTGGCACCTCGACATCATCCTGCCGGTCGGCCTCTCGTTCTACACGTTCCAGAGCATGAGCTACGCGCTCGACGTCTACCGCCGGAAGCTCCGCGCCGGGGACGACTTTTTCGACTTCGCCTTGTTCGTGGCGTTCTTCCCGCAGCTCGTCGCGGGCCCGATCGAGCGCGCCACGCACCTCCTGCCGGCGATCGTCCGCGAGCGGCGGGTCGGGCTCGATCAGTCGCTGCGCGGGCTGTACCTGATCCTGCTCGGGCTGTTCAAGAAGGTGGCGATCGCGAACGGTGTCGCCCAGTCCGTCGACTCGATCTACAACTCCTCCCATGCGGCTGCGTGGGGCGACGTCGTCGTGGCCACGCTCCTCTTCGCGGTGCAGATCTACTGCGACTTCTCCGGCTACACCGACATCGCCCGCGGCAGCGCGAAGCTCCTCGGCATCGATCTGATCGAGAACTTCAAGCTGCCCTACTTCGCGACGAACCCGAGCGAGTTCTGGCGACGCTGGCACATCAGCCTGTCCACGTGGCTTCGCGACTACCTCTACATCTCCCTCGGCGGGAACCGCGGCACGAACCTCGAGACGTACCGCAATCTGATGATCACGATGCTGCTCGGCGGCCTGTGGCACGGCGCGGCCTGGAACTTCGTGGTCTGGGGCGCATTCCACGGCGGAATCCTGTGCGTACACCGTTTTGCGACGGGCGGGCGCGAGCGCGAGCCGAACCGCTGGCTGCCGGTCAAGATCGCGCTCTTCTTCGCGGTCACCTGCTACGGCTGGCTGCTCTTCCGCGCCCACTCGTTCGAGCAGATCCTGGCCTACACGCGGACCCTGCTGGCAGGACCGTACGACCTGACGCTCTCGATCAGCCCGCCGACGTTCGCGGCGCTGCTCGGGCTTCCGATCCTGGCCGTGCTCGAAGGGATCGAGTACGTGAGCGGGGACGCGCTCTGCTACCGCCGGCTTCCCACCGTCCTGCGGGGCGCGTTCTACGCGCTCCTCGTCTTCGTCGTGATCCTCGGAACCAGCAATGAACCCACCCAGTTCATCTACTTCCAGTTCTAGCGCCGAGCGGCCGCCGCGGGAGACGAAGCGCGACCTCGCGCGGATCGCGCTCGCGCTCGTGGCGACGCTCGTCGCGCTCGACGTCGGCCTCGGGCGCTGGCTGGGAGACGCACCGAGGGGCCCCGCGAACGCGTCGGGCGCGTTGCAGCGCTACTTCGAGTACGGCCGCTCCGTCGAGGGCAAGATCCGCCGCATGGTCGGCCCGACCGACGACGTCACGCACCCGCTTGCGCTCGCCGGCTGGATCGTGCCGCCCGCGGGACAACCGCGCACGGCGGAGCCCGACGGGAAGGTGCTGGTGGCGGTCTACGGGATGTCGTTCAGCGCGCACGCGGCCAACGCCATGCGCGAGCAGGACCCCTTCTTCGTGGTCCGGAACGCGGGCGGACCGGGCGCGACGCTCGGTCACTCCTACGCGATGTATCAGCGCGATCGCGGCGAGCACACCGCGCGCGTGGCCGTGCTCGGCGTACTCGCGTCGAGCTTCCCGAGCCTGTCGACGCTGACGCACGCCACCTGGAACTTCGAAGCACCCTCGCCTCACTTCTATCCGCGCTTCGCGCTCGAGGGCGGAGTGCTGGTTTCGAGCCCGCCGCCGATCGCCTCGCTCGCCGATCTGCGCGACGCGCTCGCGGACGAGTCGCGCTTCGCGCGGGTCGTGGAGACGCTCCGCGAGAACGACGCGTTCTACGATCCGTTCGTATTCCGACAGTCCGCGCTCGACGACTCGGTGCTCGCGCGAACGCTTCGCCGGGCCTGGGGCCAGCGCCGGAAGCGCGACACGATCGACCGCTTCCACGATGCGAAGGAAGGCTTCACGAACGAGGAGGAGGCGCTCGACGTCGCGCGCGCGATCGTGCGCGCGTTCGTCGCGCAGGCGCGCCAGGACCGGGTGATCCCCGTTCTGCTCCTGATCAACGACCAGGGCTACGGCGATCACCTCTACCGCGCGCTGCTGCCGGTGATCGAAGAGACCCGTGTCGACACGGTGAGCACGCACGAGATCGCCGCGGCGAACGATCCGGCGAACTTCGTGCGCGACGGCCACTTCACGCACGAGAACGACCTGCGGATCGGCCGCGCGCTCGGCGAGGCGATCCACGGCGCGCTGGACCGCGAATCGCGCTGACGCGGCTCGGTGTCAGCGCGCGCGCTTGCGTCGCGCCGGGAGGCGTGCTCGAGCCGCCTTCTGCGGAGCGGCGGGACTCCGACAGACGTCGCACGCAGCGGCCACGTCGAGCGATGGGTCGAAGACCCCGATCGAGGCGACCATCGCGGGCAACGCACCGAGAAAGGCCTCGACCATGTGCGGCAGCGGAAAGGGCCGCCCGTTCTCGAGCCACGCGATTGCCGCCTCGTCGACGGCGCCGATCCAGGCACGCAGGGCGATGCGGACCGCATCGTTCCGGCCCGGGAGCCCGAGCTCGCCGGCGAGGATCTCGATCGAGCGCCAGCGATCGCGCTCGAAGATCTGGCGCGCCTCGGGGTCTGCGCCGATCCCTCCGCGCATCAGGCTCACGAACAGGTCGGGATGGGCTGCGATCCCCGAGAGATGCTCTTCGAGCTCGCGCCGGATCCGCTCGACGGGAGTCGCCTCCGCGATCTGCGCGCGGCGTTCGCGGAATCGCGCGGCGATCGCCTCCATCGCCGCGAGATAGATCCCCCGCTTGCTCTCGAAGTGGTGGAACAGCGAGCCGTGCGCGGTGGCCGCGCGTCCCGTGATGTCGTCGATCGCGACCTGGTCGTACGGGCGCGCGGCGAACTCGTGGATCGCGGCGGCGAGCAGGCGGTGGCGCGCGTCGGCCGCGCGCTGCTGTCGGGGTCCGGGATCCGGGAGCTCAGCCATCGCGGCAGTCTAGGCGGACCGCGAGAAATAGTCGACTCCAGGTCATTGACTTCTAGTCAACGACGCGGCTAGAGTGCCGGAGACGACAACGCGGAGGTTCCCATGGCCGCCCCGATCAAGCTTGCGCACGTGGTCTATCGCACCGGGAGGCTCGCCGAGATGCGCGATTGGTACGCCACCGTGCTCGAGGCGCGCGTCGTGTTCGAGAACCCGATGATCGCCTTCGAGACCTACGACGACGAGCACCACCGCATCGCGTTCATCGACGTGAAGGCCACCGAGCAGCCCGCTGCCAACGCCCGAGGCGTCGAGCACGTGGCCTTCACGTACGCCTCCCTCGGCGATCTCCTCGACACCTACGCGCGCCTGAAGGCAGTCGGCATCACGCCGTACTGGCCGATCAACCACGGCCCGACGACGTCGCTCTACTACCGCGACCCCGACGGGAACCAGATCGAGCTGCAGATCGACAACTTCACGACGATGTCCGAGGCGGAGGCGTTCGCGCGCTCGGATGCCTTCGTCCGCAATCCGATCGGGGTGACGTTCGATCCGGACCTTTTGCTGCAGCGCTTCCGGCGCGGCGATCCGGTCTCGGAGCTCGTGAAGCAGGGCTCCGCATGACACCGCAGGATTTCGGCACGGAGCGCTCGCCCTCGGAGCTCGGCGCGCACGAAGCCTGTCGCGAGGTGCTCGTCGCCTACGCGGACTGCATCGACGCTGGGCGGGCCTCGCAGGCGATCGAGCTCTTCTGTGAAGACGCGGTCTTCGAAGCCGGACCGCGGATCCTGCGCGGCGCGGCTCGGCTCGCGCCCGCGTTCGCGTCGCGCGAAGCCGACCGTTCGCGCCGCACGCGACACCTGATCCTGAACCCGCGCTTCCGCGAGGTCGGCGAAGGAGCGATGGAGGTGCTCTCGCTCCTCGCGGTGTTCGTGGTCGAGCAAGACGCCGATCCAGCCGCGGCGCTCGCCCCGCGCGCGTTGGTCGACTGCGCCGATCGAATGGTCCGCGGCGCGGATCGGCGCTGGCGGATCGCGTCGCGCCGCCTGCAGCTCGTCGCGGGGCGTCCCTGATGCGCCTGGTTCGCACGGCCGAAGGCATCGCGCGCCTCGAGGGCGACGAGCTTCTCGTGCTCGACCTGCCCCACCCCGACGTGGCCGCGCTCCTCGCGGACGTCGACCGGAGGCCCGCGTCGGCGCGCGTGAAGGCGCGACGAGCGCTGGCGAGCGCGCAGGTGCTCTCGCCGCTGATCGCGCCGTCGCAATTCGTGGTGGTCGGGTTCAACGACCGCACGCACGTCGCCGAGATCGGCGTCGCCACGCCGACGGAGCCGGCATTCGCGGTGTTGCCGGGAGGGCCCGGGATCACCGCGGGCTGGAACGCGGCAATCCGCCTGCCACGCGAGGCCCCGGACAACGTCGACTACGAGGGCGAGCTCGGGGTGGTGATCGGGCGGACCGCCCACGGCGTCGCGGCACGGGACGCCTGGGGCTTCGTGGGCGGGCTCACGGTCGTGAACGACGTCTCCGCGCGCGACGTGCAGCGCCGCGCAATGAGCGGAACTGCGCCCGAGCTCCGCCTCGGCAAGCTGTTCGAGACCTTCAAGCCGTGCGGGCCGGCGGTCGTGACGCCCGACGACCTCCCGATCGACGCGCTGGACCTGCAGATCTGCACGCGGGTGAACGGTGAGACGCGACAGACGGGCCGCACGGGCGACTTCATCTTCGCCATCCCCGAGCTGATCGAGGCGATCACCCGCGTGACGACGCTGCGAGCGGGCGATCTGATCTGCACGGGTACACCGGGCGGCGTCGGCGCGGCGGCGGGCCGATTCTTGAAGGAGGGCGACGTGGTCGAAGTCGAGATCGACGGGCTCGGGCGGCTCCGCAACCGCGTGGCGACCTCCGATGAATGAGGCGGCGCGCGAGGCTCGGGTCCTGATCGTCGGCGCAGGGCCGGTCGGACTGGCCGCTTCGATCCTGCTCGCCGGGCACGGCGTGGAATCGCTCGTCGTCGAGCGGAATCCGTCGACGACCGACCACCCCAAGGCGCACGTCGTGAACACGCGCACGATGGAGATCTTCCGCTCGCTCGGGATCGACGGCGCCGTGCGCGAAGCGGCGCTCCCGGACGAGGCCCTGCGTCACGTGCGCTGGGTCCGCTCGATCGCGGGGCCCGAGCTGGGCCGGCTCGACGCGGAGCTCGAGCACGACGACGCGAGCCCGGTTCACGTCGCGAGCTGCGCGCAGGACCGCGTCGAGTCGATCCTGCTCGGCGCAGCGGCGAAGCGCGGCGTCGACATCCGCTTCGACACCGAGGTCGTCGCGCTCGAGCCGGAGATCGACGGCGTGAGCGCGCTCGTTCGCACCTCGGACATGCGGCGGGGGGACGGCGAGCGCTTGCGCGCGCGCTACGTGATCGCCGCGGACGGCGCGTCGAGCGGGATCCGCCACCAGCTCGGGATCGCCATGCAAGGGCTTCCCGAGATCGCCACCATGGTGGGAACCTACTTCCACGCCGATCTGCGCAGCTCGTTCGCGAAGCGGCCCGCGGTTCTCTACTGGATCGTGAACAGCGCCGCGCCCGGCACGATCATCGCGCTCGACGGCGCGTTCCGCTGGGTCTTCCACCTGCCGCAGCCGCCGGGTGTCGACGAGCTCGGCGAGGCCGAGGCAACCAGGCTGGTCCGGACCGCAATCGGCGACCCGCGGGTTCCGATCGAGATCCGCGGCATCCGGCCCTGGCGCATGTCGGCTCAGATCGCGGAGAGCTACCGACACGGCCGCGTGTTCCTGGCGGGCGATGCCGCACACCGCTTCCCGCCGACGGGCGGCCTCGGCCTGAACACGGGCGTCCAGGACGCGCACAATCTGGCGTGGAAGCTCGCTTGGGTGCTCGACGGCCGCGCACCCGAACGGCTCCTGGAGACCTACGAGTCCGAGCGCAAGCCCGTCGCCGAAGCGAACTCGGCCTTCAGCCTGAACAACGCCCTGCGCGGCGGAAGCGCGGTCGGGCCGGGCGCGCGCATCGCGATGGCGAAGCTCGAGGCCGGCGGCCCCGACGTTCCCGCGCTGCTCGCGCAGCTCCAGGCCGACATCGAGGCGAACCGCGAGCACTTCGGGTCGCGCGCCATGGACCTCGGCTTCCGCTACGTCACGGGCGCGATCGTGCCCGCGGACGGGGCCGACGGCGACGGCGCGAAGGTCGGGGAGCGCGCACCGCACGCGTGGCTCGTCCCGCCCGACGGCGCGCGCGTTTCGACGCTCGACCTCTTCGGCGCCGACTTCGTGCTCCTGACGACGGGGAATGCCGAGCGCTGGTCCGCGGCCGGCCTCGATGCGCGTGTTTCGCTCCGGGTCGTCGCGTTCGGCCCCGGAAGAGAGCTCGACGATCCGACCGGAGAAGTCGCGCGCCGCTACGGCCTCGCGTCGGGGGGCGCCGTCCTGGTCCGTCCCGACGGACACGTCGCGTGGCGAACGACCCGGACCCCGCGCGAGCCGCGCGCCGCCGTCGCCGCAGTGATCGAGCGCGTGCTCGCAGGCGGCGCGGCGGGAGTCGAGACGTGAGCGAGGTCGCGCGGATGGCCGAGTCGGAGATCACCGACGAGATGGTCGAGGCGATGCGCGCGCGGGTCGGCACGGCGCTCCGCATCGATCACTCCGTGTTCAACGAAGAGGCCACTCGACTCGCGATCCTGAAGTTCGCCGGCGGCGTCGGCGACGCGAATCCGCTCTGGTGCGATCCCGCCCACGGTGTGCGCTCTCGCTACGGCCAGCAGGTGGCTCCGCCGAGCTTCGTCATCGGCTGTTTCTCGGGACTCCAGTTCGGCTGGCCCGGACTCGGCTCCTTCCACTCCGAGACCGACTGTCGCTTCCACCGGCCGATCCTGCGCGGGGACGTGATCCGCGCGAGCTGCGTGTATCTCGGCTTCGACGGGCCGAGGCCCAGCCGCTTCGCGAAGCGCGTCGTCGTCGACCGCTTCGAGAACCGCTATGTGAATCAGCGCGGCCAGGAAGTCGCGACGCTGCGCTGGTCGGTGGTCAACTTCGCGCGTTCCGAGGCGCGGCAGCGCGGGGCCGGGAACGGCGGCGCGCCGCGAGCGCGCTGGACGGCGGACGAGGTCGCGGCGATCGAGCGGGAGGTGCTCGCGCAGGAACCGCGCGGCGCCGTCCTGCGCGAGTTCGAGGACGTGCGCGTCGGAGATCGCCTCGACCCGCTGACGAAGGGTCCGATCGGCCTCACCGACGAGATCGCCTTCGTCGCCGGCGGCGGCGCCCCGATTCCGCGACTGCTGGCGCACCGCAGCGCGCTTCTGGCGTACGCGAAGCACCCGGCATGGGCGTTTCGCGATCCGGAGACGATGGCGCTCGAGCCGATCTATTCGGTCCACTACAACCGCAGCGCGGCCAACGCGATGGCGGTCCCGGAGCCGTACGATGTCGGCTTCCAGCGCCAGTGCTGGCAGATCCAGCTGCTCTCGAACTGGATCGGCGACGAGGGTTGGGTCGTCCGCGCGAGCGCGCAGTACCGGAAGTTCGTCTTCCACGGCGACGTCGTCCGACTCTCCGGCCGTGTCGTGCGCACCTATCTCGCCGACGACGGAGAGACGCGCGTCGACGTCGTCACGCGCGCCGAGAACCAACGCGGGGACGACGTCATGCCCGGCGAAGCCACGCTCGCGCTCCCCTCGCGTCCGCGCGGTACCTGGCCGGTCGAGTCACGGCTGACTCGCAACATGCACTGACCTGGAAGGAGAATCCATGTCGCGCTTCGAGATCCCCACCCACGAGACGATCCTCGCCCGCGTCGAGGCCATCGGGCCGGCGCTCCCGGCCGCCGCCGCGGCGCGCGACGAGGCGCGCCAGCTCCTGCCGGAGAGCATGAAGGCGATGGTCGATGCCGGCCTCTTCCGCACCACCGTGCCGCGCAGCGTCGGCGGCTACGAGCTCGACCTGCGCACGTTCCAGGAAGCGGTGATGCGCGTCTCCGAGTTCTGCCCGTCGAGCGGCTGGGTCCTGATGGTCATGGGCGGACACCATCACGTGATGGGCTCGTTTCCGGTCGCGGCGCAGATCGAGGTCTTCGGCGACGGGCGCGAAGGGCTCGTGGCGGGGACGCTGTCGCCCCAGGGAATCGCGGAGGTAGTCGACGGCGGCTACAAGGTGAACGGACGCTGGCAGTTCTGCAGCGGCGTCGACCGCTCCGACTGGGTGATGCTGGGCTGCACCTCGGCCGCGGGCGGGCCGTACGTACACGTGATCGCGCCCGCGCTCGAGATCGAGGTCGACGACACCTGGCACGTGCTCGGGCTGCAGGGCACCGGGAGCAAGGACGTCGTCGCGCGCGACCTCTTCGTCCCCGCACACCGTGCTGTGTCGACGGTCGATGCATTCCTGCGGGGGACTGCGGAATCCCGCGCGCACGCGACGAACCTCTACTTCGTCCCCGTGATCGAGAACCTGGCGTTTGCGGGCGCCGCCGCCGTGCTCGGATCGGCGAAGTACGCAAACGAGGCCTTCCTGCAGCACATCCGCAGCCGCAAGAACGTCGTCACGGGGGCGCGGAAGAGCGAGCACGTCCCCACGCAGGTGCGTGCGGCCGAGGCGTCGATCGAGGTTCACGCCGCCGAGCTCCTGCTTCGCGACGGACTCGCCGAGCTCTCGCGCGTGATTTCTGCAGGAGAGCGCGTCGACCTCGCGCACATCGCGAAGTATCAATGGCAAGCAGCCTACATCGCGGAGCTGTCGCGGCGCGCGGTGAACCGGCTGTACCAGGCGAGCGGCGCGCACGCGGTGTACCGCGGCGGGGCGATCCAAACGGCCTTCCGGAACATCAACGTCGGCTCGCAGCACGCGAGCATGGGCTTCGACAGCTGCGCCGAGACACGCGGCCGAAGCCTGTTGAACGCCTGAGCCGACCGGCGGAGGTGCAGGCAGATGACGACGGTTCCAGATCTGCGTCCCGAGGCGCTCACCGGGCTGGCCACCTGGGAGCAGTACCTGCGCGACAGCGCGGTGCCGCGCGACATTCTCGACCGGTTCCTGAACGAGCCGGGCTGGGCGACCTTCGACGCCGAGCTCGGCTACGCGCTTCGCAACAACGCCACGCCGTTCGGACTCGATGGCACGACGACGATCGAGACGTTCCGCGCCGATGGCGCGCGCTCGGGATTCCTGTACGCGGGGCGCGTGTCCCGCGTCCACTGCTACGGCGACAGCTTCACGGAATGCTCCCAGGTCAGCGACGGCGAGACCTGGCAGGAGTATCTCGCGGGACACCTGGGCGAGCCGATCGCGAACTTCGGCGTCGGCGGCTACGGCGTGTACCAGGCCTACCGGCGCATGTGCCGCCTCGAGGCGCGCGGGAGCGACGCGCAGGTCCTGGTTCTGTACGTGTGGGGTGACGACCCGACGCGCAGCCTGATGCGCGCGCGCTGGCCGGTCATCTACCGCTTCTTCACCCCGGTGGTGCGCGCCTTCAACCTGTTCCATGCGAACTTCTGGGCTCATGTGGAGCTCGACCTCGACAGCGGCGAATTCGCCGAACGGGAAAACCGCCTGCCGACACCGCAGGCGCTCTACGCGATGTGCGACCCCGACTGGATGGTCGAGAACCTGCGCGACGATCTCGCCGTTCAGCTCGCGGCGTTCGCGGGCGCGCCACAGCTCGGCCTGCCCGGCTCGATCCGCAGCCTGGATCGCGACAGGATCGGCGCCCTCGCCGACCGCCTGGGCATGCCGTTCGACTGGCGTGACGGCGATCTCCGAAGCCAGGCCAGCCGCCTGCTCAACCGCTACGGCCAGCGCGCCACGGTTTGGGTTCTGACGAAGGCGCGCGCGTTCGCGGAATCGCTCGGCAAGACGCTGCTCGTCGCCCTGAACGCGACCGCGCGTCTCGGGAACGACCCAGGCGACGGCGTTCGGGGCGATCAGGAGATCCTGGATCACCTGCGCTCGAGCGGATGCGCGACCTTCGACATGAACGACGTCCACGCTCGGGAGCACGGGTCGACGCAGCTGAGCTTCGCCGACTACATGAAGCCTTATCTCGTCGGCGGCACCGGGCACTACAACCCGCGCGGGAACCACCTGTTCGCCTACGCCATCAAGGACGTCGTCGTGTCCCTCCTGGATCCGAAGCCACTTCCGTACCGCGCCCGCGCTCCCGGCTCGCCGATCGACTTCCGCGGCTATCTGCCCGGCTACGATTGAGCCTGTGTCGGCGTCGGCGTACCCTTCACGCATGAACGAAGCCGGCCCTGCCGTCCGCCGACACCCCGCCCTGCGTACACCGCTCTGTGACATGCTCGGGATCGAGATCCCGATCGTTCAGGCGGGGATGGGCTACGTCGCCCGCGGCGAGCTGGCGGCGGCGGTCTCCGCGGCGGGCGCGCTGGGCGTGATCGGCGCGGCGTCGTTGCGGGCGGCGGAGCTGCGCGACGAGATCCACAAGGTCCGGGACCGGACCGACCGGCCGTTCGGGGTCGACGTGCTCTTCGCGACCGTCGGTCGGCCGCAGTCGAGCGACGCAGCCCAGCGCTTCACGCGCGAGGTCGAAGAGCAGCTCGAGGTCGTCTTCGACGAGCGCGTGCCGGTCCTCGCGAGCGGCCTGG
>CAZMKX010000023.1:12426-15412 GCA_964566375.1 uncultured Myxococcales bacterium | reverse complement strand
GGCGACCGCGACGCCGGCGGCCATCGCCTCGAGGCAGACGTTCGCGAAGGGGTCGTAGCGCGTCGGCAGTACGAACAGGTCGGCGGCGGCGTAGAGCGCCTCGACGTCGCTTCGCACGCCGAGGAAATGGATGCGCGCGCCGATGCCCAGCGCCTCGGCCTGGCGCCGGTACGGGCTCGCGTCGCCGCCGCCCGCGATCACCAGATCGGCCTTCACGCGCGAGGCCGCCAGCCCCGCGATCGCCCGGTCGAGCCCCTTTCGGGCGAAGCCGCTGCCGACGAAGAGCGCGAGCGGGCCGTCGATCCCGAGCGCGGCGCGCACGCGCGCGCCGGCCCGGTCGCGCTCGCGCGGGTGGAAGCGCTCGAGGTCGACGCCGTTGTAGATCACCGCGATGCGCCCGGCGGAGACGGCGTAGCGTTCGGCGATCTCGCGCGCGACGAGCTTCGAGTTGCAGAGCAGCGTCTGCCGCTCGTCGCGGAAGACCGCTTCCTCGATCGAGAGCAGCGTCCGGTGGCGCGGCGACAGGTGCCGGAGCAGCCCGGGCTGCGCGTAGACGCTCTCCATGTAGGCGGCGTGGCTGCCCCCGCCCGCGCGGTACACATCCTGGTGACGCGTGCGCGAGAAGCTCTGCACGACGTCGAACCGGCCCTTCTCGATCGCCCGCGAAGTCCGGCGCGAGAAGTCGAGCACGCGAAGGGGCTGCCAGAACGACACGCCGCCGAGCAGCTCGACGCGCACGTCCGCCGGCGCGGAGCCGGAGGACTCGCGACACAGGACGGTGAGATCGATGCCGAGCGCGCCGAGCTCGCGCGCGAGCTGCCACGCGACGCCTTCCACGCCTCCCGGGCCGGGTCGGAAATTCTCGATCGCAATCGCCGCGCGCACGCTCGCAGGGTAGCCTGACCGTCGCGCGCATTCCCCGTTGCGGGCGGGTCGGCGCCGATTCGCCGGATCCCCGCTATCCTGCCCGCACCTTGAAGCTCGTCGAGATCGAGATCGTCGCGGACCGCACCCGGGAGAGCACGTGTGACTCCGGCTTTCTGCGCGTCGCGAGGCTCGAGGTGCGAAACGTGTACGCGGACGGCTCGCGCTCGGCCCCCTATCCGTGCGACGTCGTGTCCCGGCCGGGCAGCGATGCGGTCGTCGCCGTGCTCTACGAGCGCGGGGCGGACGGCGCGATTCGCGTGCTCCTGCGCGAGGCCCCGCGTGCGCCGATCTATCTTCGCCGCCACAAGCGCTTCGTCCACCCCGACCCGCGCGTGTACCTCTCGATCGTCGAGGTCGTCGCCGGTGTGGTCGAGCCGGCCGACGGGTCCGGCGCGTCGGGACGCCAGCGCCGCGCCGCGCAAGAGGCGCTCGAGGAAGCAGGCTGTCGGATCTCGTCCGAGGACTTCCGCGAGATCGGAGGCGAGAGCTTCGCGAGCCCCGGCACGAGCGACGAGAAGGTCTACTACTGCGCGGGTGAGACGGACCTGGGCGCCGCGCGCGACGCGCCCGGCGACGGCAGCGTCATGGAGGAGGCGGGGCGGCTGGTGGTGATGGAGCTCGCGACGGCGATCGAAGCCTGCCGCAGCGGCGCGATTCCGGACATGAAGACGGAGGTCGCGTTGCTCCGCCTGGCGGACCACGTCGGCTGGCTTCCGCAGCTCGGGCTCTTCGTCCACGAGCTGCCGCCCGAGCTCGCGCAGCGCTACCGCCGGCTCGGCGTCACGCCCTCGGGCGGCCGATTCCCGGGCGCGTGAGCGCGCCGCGCATCGCGCTCGTCGGCGCGCGGCGAGTGAGGCAGGGCCTCGGCCCGTTCGTCGCGCGCGATCTCCAGGCCGAAGGGGTGGAGGTCCGCGGCGTGCTCGGCTCGAGCGCCGACAGCGCGGCCGACGCTGCGCGCGAGCTTGCGCAGCGCTTCGGCGTCGAGGCGCGCCCCTACGCGAGCCTGGAGGCGCTGCTCGCGAAAGAGACGATCGACGCCCTCGCGATCCTGTCTCCGCCCGAAACGCACGAGCGCTACCTGACGGCGGCGCTCGAGGCCGGGCTGCACGTCCTGTGCGAGAAGCCGCTCGTCTGGGGCGGCCCGGGCTTTGCGCGCCGAGGCCTCGCGCTGGTCGAGGGCTTTCGCGCAGGCGGGCTCCTCCTCGCGGAGAACTGCCAGTGGCCCGAGGTGCTCGGCGCGTACCGCGCGCTGCACCCCGACGGGCGCGGGCGCCCACCCGGGCGCTTCGCGATGCTCCTCGCGCCCGCCGAGCGCGGCGTCGACGCGCTGCGCGACTCGCTCTCCCATCCGCTCTCGCTCCTGCAGGTCCTGTGTCCCGACCCGGATGCGCGGGTCGAAGGGATCCGCTTCGAGCGCGCCGGCCCCGCGGCCGGGACGCTGCGCGTCCGCTTCGACTTTCGCGCGGGGACCGCGCTCGTGCGCTGCACGGTGGATCTGCTCGCCGACGCGCAGGTGCCGAGACCCGCGGCGCTCGAGATCGACGGCCGGCGGGCCGAGCGGCGGATCCATCTTCCCGATTACCGCATGGAGCTCGCGGACGGCGGGCGCGCGGTGCCGCTGCCGGATCCGCTCTCACGACACCTCGCGGTGTTCGCCGCGAGCCTCCGCGCGACGCTGGCGGGTGCCGCGCCACCGGACCCGGCGCCGATCGCGTGCCGGCTGGCGATGCTCGAGTCGCTGGTTGACGCCTTTCCAGACGAACTCCACGATAAGTCGACCTGAAGGGGGCCCAGGACTCATGCACGCGATCCACGATTTCACCGCCAAGCTGCGGCAGCCCTCGCTCGCGTCGCACCTCGAGGCCTACGTCGAGTGGCGCCGCGCGCTGGAGCGCGCCCGCGGGCGGGGCGAGCCCGACCCCGCGCCGCCCGACCTCGCGCCCATCTCGATCAACCTGGACCTGACGACGGCCTGCAACTTCCGCTGCACGCACTGCGTCGACTGGGACATGTTGAACACGAAGCACAAGTACAAGGAGCAGGAGCTCCTGGACAGCCT
>CAZMKX010000023.1:0-12326 GCA_964566375.1 uncultured Myxococcales bacterium | reverse complement strand
GGAAGCTGGCGCGAGATGACGCGCCAGCCGCGCACCTGCCACATGCAGGCGCTCCGGCAGGTGGTGTCGCCGCTCGGGCTGTTCAACTGCCCCGCGCACCGCGGCGTGGAGAAGGCGCGGATCGCGGGACCCGACGCCTACAAGGACGCCGAGAGCGCGAAGCAGACGGGCCAGAACCTGCTCAAGATCCTCGACCAGTTCGACGCGAGTCACGAGTGCCGCGAGGTCACGTGCCTCTACAACGGCGTGAACTGGTGGATCGAGAAGCTGCTGACGGAGCCCGAGGGCTCGCAGGAGCCGAAGGCCGCCGAAGAGCGGCTCGATTGGTTCCTGTAGGAGCGGATCACGTGCCGAGCGTTCGACCGGTCGCGCGCCGCATCCTGGTGCGGCTGCCGAACTGGGTGGGCGATGCGGTGATGGCGACGCCTGCGCTGCGGGCGCTTCGGAGCGCGCAGCCCGCGGCCGAGATCTCCGTCGCCGCGAGCAAGTCGCTCGCGGCGCTGCTCGCGGGCCTCGGCTCGGTCGATCACTGGCTGCCGACGGAGGGCCGTGGCGCGCGCGCGCTCGTGAGCCAGGCGCGCGCGCTCGCCGCGCAGCGCTTCGACTGGGCGGTGCTGCTGCCCGACTCGGTGCACGTCGCGGTGGCGCCCTGGCTCGCGCGCGTGCCGGTGCGCGCGGGCTACGCGCGCGATCTCGTGCGACGGGCGCTCCTGACCCACGCACTCGAGCCGCCGCGCGTCGACGGGAAGCGGCTGCCGATCTCGATGATCGAGCGCTACCTGCGGATCACGCGCGCGCTGGGCTGCGCCGACGCCGGCATCGCCCTCGAGCTTCCGCTCGATCCGCTGGCCCGTGAGAGGGTCGCCAAGCGCCTCGCTCTCGCGGGCGTCGGAGAATCGGAGCCCCTCGTCGTCGTCACTCCCGGCGCGAGCTTCGGCGCGAGCAAGCTCTGGCCGCCCGAGCGTTTCGCCGCGGCTTGCGTCGGACTGCGCGCGGCCCACGGGCTGCGCGCGATCCTGGCGCCGGGGCCGGGCGAGGAGGGCGTCTCGCACGCGATCGCCGCGCGCGCAGGTGCGGGCGCGCTCGTGCTCGAGGCGCCCGTGACGACGCTCGCCGAGCTCGCGGCGTTGATCGCGCGCGCGAAGCTCGTGCTGACCAACGACACCGGGCCGCGACACATGGCGGTGGCGCTCGGCACGCCGGTGATCTCCCTGCTCGGGCCGACCGATCCGCGCCACACCGCCCACCTGCTCGAGCGCCAGCGCGTCCTGCGCGAGCCGGTGGAGTGCAGCCCGTGTCACTTGAAGGTCTGCCCGATCGACCACCGCTGCATGCAGCGCCTGGAGCCGGAGCGGGTGCTCGCGGCCGCTGCGGAGCTGCTCGCCTGAGCGCGCGCGTCGTCGCCGACTACCGCGCGCTCGGGCCGATCGTCGCGCGCGAACGGTCGGCGGGGCGGAGCGTGGCGCTCGCGAACGGCTGCTTCGACGTGCTCCACGTCGGCCACGTGCGTCTGCTCGCCGAGGCTCGGCGACACTGCGACGTGCTCGTCGTCGCGCTGAACAGCGACGCGAGCGCGCGCGCGAGCAAGGGGGCGTCGCGGCCCTTCGTCCCGCTCGCCGAGCGTCTCGAGGTCGTCGCGGCTCTGGCGGGCGTGGACTTCGTCACGAGCTTCGACGAGCCGACCGCGGACGCGCTGATCCGCGCGCTGCGCCCTTCGTTCCTGGTGAAGGGAACCGATCGCACGCCCGACGACGTGCCGGAGCGCGAGACACTCGCGGCTTGCGGCGGTCGCGTCCTGATCTGCGGCGACCCGAAGACGCACTCGTCGACCGACCTGATCCGGCGCCTCGGCGGCTGAGCTCGCGATGGCGAGGCGATCCGGGGCGGGGGGCTGGGCGCTGCTGCTCGCGCTCGCGCTTTTCGCGTGCGACGGCGGCGCGCCGTCGCGTTCCGAGCTGCGCATCAATCTCGAGACGGAGCCGCCCTCGCTCGACTGGAACCTGGCGACCGACGGCGTCTCGATCATCGCCATCCAGCAGCTCATGCGCGGCCTCACCAAGCTCGACGCGAAGCTGCTCCCGCAGCCCGATCTGGCGGAGCGCTGGACGGTCTCGAGCGACGGCCGCATCTACACGTTCGCGCTGCGCCCCGGCGTCGTGTGGAGCGATGGCGTTCCGCTTCGCGCGCAGCACTTCGTCGACGGCTGGCGCCGGCTGCTCGCGCCCGAGACCGCCGCGGAGTACGCGTACTTCCTGTTCCCCGTGGTGAACGCGCGCGCGTTCAACGCGGGCACGATCCGCGACCCGGGCGCGGTGGGCGTGCGCGCGCTCGACGACGCGACGCTCGAGGTCACGCTCGAGGCACCGCTCGTCTACTTCCCCGCGCTCGTGAACTTCATGGTCACGTTCCCGATTCGCGCGGACCTGATCGCGCGCTACGGCGAGCGCTGGACCGAGCCGCCGAACCTGGTGACGCTCGGGCCGTTCGTGCTCGCGGAGTGGCGCCACGAGTATCGGCTGGTGATGCGCGCGAACGAGTCGTACTGGGCGGGTCGGCCCGCGCTCGACAAGATCACCGCTTACATGATCGAGGAGGACAGCACCGCGCTCGTGCTCTGGGAGCAGGGCCTGCTCGACCTGGTCAAGCTTCCGCCGCTCGAGATCCGGCGCTACCAGACGCGGCCGGAGTACCTGCGCCAGCCGCTCCTGCGCGGCTACTACTACGGCTTCGACACCACGAAGAAGCCGTTCGACGACGCGCGCGTGCGCCGGGCGTTCGCGCTCGCGATCGACCGCAGCGAGTTCCCGCCGCTGCTGCAGGGCGGCGAGCAGGCCTGGCCGTCGTGGATCCCCGTCGGCATGCCGCACGCGAACGCGTCGATCGGACTCGGCTTCGATCCGGTCCGCGCGCGCGCACTTCTGGCCGAGGCGGGGGTCGATCCGGCCACGCTCGAGCCCGTGCGCATCGTGTTCAACAGCGATCAGACGCACAAGCTGGTGGCGGAGAAGGTGCAGTCGCTCTGGCGTGAGCACCTCGGCGTGCGCGTCGAGCTCGAGAACCGCGAGTGGAAGGTGTTCCTGAAGGAGGTCGCGACCGACCCGCCGCCCGTCTTCCGGCTCGGCTGGGGCGCCGACTTCCCGGATCCCGACAACTTCATGAATCTGTTCACGTCGTACAGCGAGAACAACCACACCGGCTGGGCGAATCCGCGCTACGACACGCTGATCGCGCGTGCCGCGAGCGAGCCGGACTTCGCGACGAGGCAGTCGCTCTACGACGAGGCGCAGCGCATCCTGTGCGAGGAAGACGTGCCGATCGTGCCGCTCTTCGTCACGGCGGTGAACTTCGCGGTCGCGAAGCGCATGCACGGCTTCGCGCCGTCGCCGATGGACCGGTACTTCTTCGACGAGGTCTCCGCCGAGTGATCCGCCACGTTCTCGGACGCGTGCTCGCGAGCGTGCCGGTGCTCTGGCTCGTCGCGACGCTCACCTTCGCGCTGCTGCGCTTCCTGCCGGGCGGCCCCTTCGACAAGGAGCGCACGCTGCCGCCGGAGATCCTGCGCAACCTCGAGCGCCGCTACGCGCTCGACGGCACGCTCGCCGAGCAGTACGTCGACTACCTGCGTCGCATCACGCACTTCGACCTGGGCCCCTCGTACAAGTACGTGGGCCGGGACGTGGCGGACATCCTCGCGGACGCGCTGCCCGTTTCGGTCGAGCTGGGCCTGGTCGCGCTCGCGATCGCGCTCGCGGGCGGAGTCGGGCTCGGGCTCGCGGCCGGGACGCGGCGTGACACGGGCGTGGACCGCGCGATCGCGCTGGGGTCGCTCGTCGGCGTCTCCGCGCCGAGCTTCGTGATCGGCGCGAGCCTGATCCTGGGCGTGGGGTTGTACCTGAACTGGCTCCCCGCGGGCCTCTGGGAGGGGCCGCGCTACGCGATCCTGCCCGCGCTCACCCTGGCGGCGCTGCCGCTCGCCTACATCGCGCAGCTCACGCGCGCGCAGGTGATCGCCGTGATGGACCAGGACTACGTGCGCACCGCGCGCGCCAAGGGCGTGCCGGAGGGACGCGTGCGCCGTCACCACGTCCTTCGCAACGCGCTGCTCGCGGTGCTGACCTACTTCGGCCCGCTGCTCGCGATCCTGCTCACGGGCTCGTTCGTGGTCGAGAAGATCTACGCGATTCCCGGAATGGGGCGCTACTTCGTCACCGCGGTGACCAATCGCGACTATCCGCTCGTGCTCGGCGTGACGCTCGTCTACGCGACGCTCGTGCTCGGCGCGAACCTGATCGTCGATCTGCTCTACGCCTGGCTCGATCCGCGCATCCGCGTGGGCGGACGCGACCGGTGAGAGGCTCGCGCGCGGCTGGGCTCGCGGGCGCGCTCCTGGTCGGCGCGCTGGTGCTCGTCGCGCTCGCCGGCGATCGCCTGGCCGGACACGCGTTCGACGCGCAGGACTCCGCGCACGCGCTCGAGGCGCCGTCGGCCGGGCACTGGCTCGGCACCGACGCGCTCGGCCGGGACCTGCTCGCGCGCATCGCCGAGGGCGCGCGCGTCTCGCTGCTGGTCGCGATCGGCGCGACGGCGATCGCGCTCGCGATCGGGCTCGGCTACGGCCTGGTCTCGGGCTGGCTCGGCGGGCGGGTCGACGGCGCGATGATGCGCGCGGTCGACGCGATCTACGCGCTGCCCGACGTGCTCGTGATCGTCCTGCTGATCGAGGTCCTCTCGCTGACGCTGGCCGGTGTACCCGACGTCGTCCGCCGCGTCGCGGCGCTGGTGGTCGCGCTCGGCTTCGTCGGCTGGGTCGGCATCGCGCGGCTGGCCCGCGCGCTCGTGCTCCAGGCGCGCGAGGAGGCCTGGGTCGAGGCCGCCCGCGCGCTCGGCCTGCGCAACCGCCGGATCCTCGTGCGTCATGTCCTGCCCAACATCGCCGCGCCGCTCCTGGTTGCCGCCGCGTTCCAGATCCCCGCGGCGATCCTGGCCGAGTCGACGCTCTCGTTCATCGGGCTCGGCATCCAGCCGCCATTCTCGAGCTGGGGGACACTCGCGAGCGACGGATTCGAAGCAATGCGCTCGTATCCCCATCTGATCCTTTTCCCCTGTCTCGCGATCCTGCTCGCGCTGCTGGGCTTCCACCTGCTGGGCGAGAGCCTCCGGGACGCGCTCGACCCGCGCCGGCGCGGCGCGCGCTGAGACCGCGCCGCTTGCCCCGCGAATCGCGCGGGTTAAACTCCCGCCGCCCGAGGCAAGCACAAGGGAGTCCGGTACTTGATCAAGGCGGATGCACTGACCAAGCGCTACGGAGGACTCACCGCGATTCGCGGAGTGTCCTTCCAGATCGCGAAGGGCGAGGTCGTCGGCTTTCTCGGCCCGAACGGCGCGGGCAAGACCACCACGATGCGGATTCTCACCGGCTATCTGCCGCCGAGCGAGGGCAGCGCGTCGGTCGCGGGAATCGATCTCGCGCGTGATCCGCGCGAAGCCAAGCGCGCGACCGGCTATCTGCCCGAGACACCGCCCCTGTATCCCGAGATGACGGTGCGCGACTACGTGCGCTACGTCGCGACGCTGCACGACGTGCCGCGCGCGCAGCGCGCGAGCAAGGTGGACCGCGCGATCGCGAGCTGCGGGCTCGACAAGGTCGCGGACCGCGTCATCCGCACGCTCTCGAAGGGCTACCGTCAGCGCGTCGGGCTGGCGCAGGCGATCGTGCACGAGCCCGCGGTGCTGATCCTCGACGAGCCCACCTCGGGCCTCGATCCGATCCAGATCGCCGAGATCCGCGAGCTGATCCGCCGGCTCGCCGCCGAGGAGGGCCGAACGGTCATCCTGTCGACGCACATACTCGCGGAAGTCGAAGCGATCTGTCAGCGCGTGCTGCTGATCGCGTACGGTCAGATCCGCGTCGACGCGCGTCTGGACGCGCTGCGCGAGCAGGGGTCGCTCGAGCAGGTCTTCGTGCGCGAGGTGCAGGCCGCAGCGAGCCGCGACGCCGATGCCGCCGCAGCGACCGCCGCAGCGACAGCGGTCGTGGAGGCCGAGCCATGAGCCACGTCCTCGCCATCGCCGGACGCGAGCTGCGCTCGATCTTCGCGACGCCGGTCGCCTACGTACTCATTGCGGTGTACATGCTCTTCGCGGGCTTCATCTTCTTCGCGAGCCTGGGCATGTTCCTGGTGCAGCTCGAGCAGATCCAGGCGCTGGGCATGACGAACCTGCTCGAGCAGTGGAACCTGCAGGACATCGTGATCGCGCAGTCGTTCTCGACATTCGCGATCTTCCTCGCCTTCGTGGTGCCGCTGCTCGCGATGCGCGCCTTCGCCGAGGAGCGCGCGACCGGCTCGATCGAGCTCCTGCTCACGAGCCCCGTCACGAGCACGCAGATCGTGGTCGGGAAGTTCCTCGCGATCGCGGCGCTGCTGTTCCTGGTAACGGTGCTGACGGGGATGTACCCGGTGCTTCTGTTCGCGTACGGGGATCCGGAGCTCTGGCAGACGCTGGCCGGCCTGCAGACGCTGCTCCTGTACTCGCTGGCGCTGGCGGCCGTGTGCTGCTTCATCTCGGCGCTCACGAGCAGCCAGATCGTCGCGGGGCTCGTCGGCGTGGCGGTCGCGCTCGTTCTGCTCCTGATTCCCTTCGCGGCCGAGAGCTCGCAGAGCGAGCTGATGAAGTCGGTGCTGCGCTGGCTCGGGACGAGCACGCACTACGAACCGGGCCTCACCGGCCAGATCCGCTCCGAGGATCTCGCCTACTTCGGCATCGTGATCTTCGCTTCCCTGTCGATGGCGCGCGCCGCGGTCGACTCACTGCGCTGGAGGTAGGAGGGCGATGGAGACGTTGCTCGCGATCCTCGGCACGATCCTCACGGTCTTCGGATTGTTCGGGCTCTTTGCGGCGGCTTCGCAGCTGATCGTCACCGCCCATCTGCTGTTGGGGCTCGGTCTGCTCGTCTACGCCGGGGCGCGGAGCTTCCGCCGGATCGGCGAGCTGACGGGCTCCTCGACCGCACGCGGCGGCGCGAACGTGCTCGTGCAGACGCTGATCCTGCTCGTCATCGCGGGCGTGCTCGCGTGGCTCTCCGTGCGCCATCCGAAGCACTGGGACTGGACCGAGAACGAGCAGCATTCGCTCACGCAGGGCACGCTCGACGTGCTCGCGGCGATCCCCGAGGACCGGATCGTGGAGGTCTATGCCTTCTACACGCGCGGCGGCGAGCGCCCGGCCAAGCAGGCGCTCGACAAGTACGAGTACGCGAGTCCGCGCGTGAAGGTCCGCTACTTCGATCCGAACGAGCGGCCCGACCTGGCCCAGAAGTTCCAGATCGCGAGCAAGGAAGGGGTGGTCGTCGTGTGCGACGGCCCGTGCGACACGGCCAAGGGTACGGTCAAGGCCGTCGACGTGAGCGAGCAGTCGCTGACGCGCGCCGTACGCCAGGCGGTGTCGGCCAAGAAGAAGATCTACTTCCTGAAGGGGCACGGCGAGGCCAGCCCGAGCGACGAAAAGGGCCCCGGCGCCTCGGCGGTGAAGGGCGGGCTCGAGGACGAGAACGTCACGGTCGAGGAGCTCCTGCTCGCGAACGCCGAGACGGTGCCGGCCGACGCGAGCGCGGTGATCATCGCCGGGCCCGATCACGCGCTCCAGGACCGCGAGCTCGAGCTGCTCGACCAGTATCTCCAGGGGGGCGGCTCGCTGCTCGTGATGGCGGACCCGACGCTCACGACGAACCTCGAGGGCCAGCTCGCGAAGTGGGGAGTGGCGCTCGAGCCCGAGATTGTCGTCGAGAAGCAGCTGCAGCTCTTCGCGGGTCCACAGCTTGGTGTACAGCCGGTGGTCACGACCTATGGTGCCCACCCGGTCACCGAGAAGCTCGCGGGTCAGCCGACGGTCTTCCGGCTCGCGCGACCGGTGCGAAAGGCCGACGGCAGCGACGCGACGCTGGTCGAGCTCGCCACCACGAGCGCCGAGAGCTGGGGCGAGTCGGACGTGCAGGGCCTCCTCGCCTCGAAGCCCGTCGGCCTGGATCCGGGCGTCGACCGGCCGGGTCCGCTCGCGCTGGCGGTCGCGCGCGAGTTCTCGCCGCCGTCGGGCAAGACGCGTGGCGCGCGCCTGATCGTGGTGGGCGATTCGGACTTCATGCGCAACCGCTACGTCACGCAGATGTACAACGGTGACCTCTTCCTGAACATGACGAGCTGGCTGACCGGCTCCGAGGAGTTCGCGACGATCGACCGCAAGCGCCCGCGGGTGGCGACGGTGAACATGACGCTCGAGCAGTTCGCGGACTTCCGCTTCCTGGCGCTCTTCGCGTTGCCCGAGGCGATCCTCCTGCTCGGGGTGATCAGCTGGTGGCGCCGGCGGACGTGACATGACGGGACGCGGGACGCTGGCCCTCGCGGCGATCGCGATCGCGCTCGGCCTGTACGTGTGGCTGGTGGAGATCCGCGGCGCCGAGGAGAAGTCGCGCGCCGAGGAAGCTGCGAGCACGATCGTCGCGATCCCGTCCGCGAGCGTGACGGGCCTCTCGCTCCAGACCTCCGACGGCGCGCGCGCGGAGCTCCGCCGCGCCGCCGACGGCACGTGGGCGCTCGAGTCGCCCGTCGCGTATGCGGCCGACGCCGCCGCCGTCGAGCGCGCGCTGCGCGCGCTCGAGAAGATCGTGTCGACGAGCGCGATCGATCCCAAGCCGACGGACCTGGAGCCGTTCGGTCTGGGCGCGACCCGCAAGGCCGTCGAGGTCCGCGCCGGCGAGGCCGCGCCGCAGAGCGTGTACATCGGCCGCAACACACCGGTGGGCGGCGGCCGCTACGTCGAGGTCGCGAGCGATCCGAAGCGGATCTTCACCGTGGCGTCCGCGTCGCTCGCGGACCTCGAGCCCTCGCTCGTGACCTTGCGAGACAAGCGGCTCCTGCGCACTCCGGCGTCGTCGATCGACGAGCTCACCGTGCGAAGCGGCGGCGCGCTCGTCGCGAAGGCGAAGAAGACCGACGCGGGCTGGGCGCTCGTCGAGCCCGAGGCGGTGCCGGCCGATGCCGACCGCATCGTGCGCGTGCTCGACGATCTCGCGCTCGGCCGCGCGAGCGCGTTCGTGGACGAGCCCGGGAAGGCCGAGGCCTACGGACTCGCGAATCCGGTGCGCGAGGTGACGGTTCGTGCCGGCGACGTCGAGGAGCGGCTCTCGATCGGAACCGGCGACGGCAAGACCTGGCTCGCGCGCGCGGGGGATCCCGTGGTCCTGCAGGTGAACGAGCTCGTGGTGACCAACCTGCCCGCAACCACCTTCGATTATCGCGCCAAGCGTGTGCTCACCCTCGATGTCGAGCAGGTGAAGGCGCTCGAGCTCGTCTTCCCGCGCGCGAGCAAGACGGAGCGGCTGAAGCGCGACGGCGAGACGTGGACTTCGGAGACGCCCGGCGTCGCGCTGAAGGCGGTCGAGATCGACGATCTGCTCTACGCGCTCGCGGCGCTCGACGCGACGAGCCTGATCGAAGCGAGCCCGGACCGCGCGGCGCTCGGGCTCGAGCCGGCGCTCGCGGTGATCCGCGCCCTCGACGCGAAGGGCGCGCTTCTCGGCGAGATCTCGTTCGGGGATCCGCACCCCGACTCGGGCCTGCCGGCGTCGTCGTCGCAGAGTCCGCTCGTCTGGCGCGTCTCGAACGACCTCGGCCGCGAGGTTCCGCTCTCGCCCGAGGCGTTCACGAATCTGCTCGTGCAGTCGTCCGCGCCGCCCGCGCCCGCGCCGGGCGCGCCGGCGGAGCCTCCCGCTACGCCCTGAGCTGCGCGAGCATCGACGCGTGCACGGCGCCGTTGCTCGCGACGATGCGCGCTCCGGACGCGGGCGGTGGACCGCCATCGAAGTCGGTCGTGCGCCCGCCGGCCTCGTCGACGAGCAGCAGGCCCGCCGCCACGTCCCACGGGGCCAGGTGGAGCTCCCAGTAGCCGTCGAAGCGTCCGCACGCGACGTAGGCGAAATCGAGCGCCGCCGAGCCCATGCGCCGGATCCCGCGCGCGCTCGACACGAAGCGCTCGAAGTAGGCGAGGTTCGGCGTCTTCTTCGAGTGCACGTCGTAGGCGAAGCCGGTGGCGAGAAGCGAGCGCGCGAGCTCCGTCGTGGCCGAAACGCGGATCTCTGCACCGTTCAGCGTCGCGCCCCGGCCGCGCGCCGCTGCGAAGAGCTCGTCGCGCATCGGGTCGTACACCACGCCGGCCTCGCGGCGTCCGTCGACCTCGACGCCGATCGAGATCGCGAAGCACGGGAACGCGTGCGCGTAGTTCGTCGTGCCGTCGAGGGGGTCGACCACCCAGCGCACGCCCGAGGTGCCCGCGTGCGCGGCATTCTCCTCGGTCAGCAGCCCGTCGTCCGGACGCGCGTCGAGAATGCGTGCGCGGATCAATGCGTCGAGCGCGTGATCGACGTCCGTCACCAGATCGATCGCGCTCGACTTCGTGGCGATCGTCCGCGGCTCGTGGAACCGGCCGCGCGCGATCGCGCCGGCCTCGCGCGCGATCGCGGCGGCCAGCCCGAGCAGCTCGCTCACGTCGCGGCCCCGAGCCGGAAAAGCGCTCGCGCGCGCGCGTCGGTGCTGGCCGCGATCGCGTCGGGCGTCGTGTCGTGGAGCGTGGCGAGACAGTCGACCACGTGGGTCACCCAGGCAGGCTCGTTGCGCCGCCCGCGATGCGGAACGGGCGCGAGCAGCGGCGAGTCGGTCTCGACCAGGAGGCGCTCGAGCGGAAGCGCGGCGGCGACCGCACGCAGCTCGGCCGCGTTCTTGAAGGTCAGGATCCCGGAGAACGAGATGTCGAAGCCGCGCTCGAGACACTCGCGCGCGAAGGGCAGGTCGCCCGTGAAGCAGTGGATCACGCCGCCGACCATGTCCGCGCCCGATTCGTCGAAGATCGTCAGGATCTCGTCGAACGCGTCGCGGGTGTCGCGGCTCGGCCGCACGTGGATCACGAGCGGCTTGTCGACCTGGCGCGCGAGCCGGATCTGCGCGCGCAGCGCCTCGGCCTGCGCGTCGCGCGGCGAGTGCTCGTACCAGTAGTCGAGCCCGCACTCGCCCACGGCCACGACGCGCGAGTGCGCGAGCCAGCCGTCGATCGCGGTCTCGGCGATTGCGCTCCACTCCGCGGCGTCGTGCGGATGGATGCCGACGCTGGCCCACACGCCGGCATTCTCCTGCGCGAGCATGACCGCTCCCGCGTTCGCGCCGATGCCGTACCCGGCGCCGACCGCGAGCATGCCCACGACGCCCGCCTCGCGCGCGCGCTCGATCAGCCCGGGCGCCTCGGCCAGGAGCTCCGGCGCACCGACGTGCGCGTGGCTGTCGAAGAGCCTCATGTCGACTCGATTCGCGGGAACAGCGCGTCCGTCTTCCGCGTCTGCGTGCCGGGCACGAGCTGTCCCCACACCAGCCTGTCCGCGAGCGTGCCCGTCGCCGCATCCGCGCCGATCGCGACCAGGATCTTCGCGCTCGTCTCCGGCATGAATGGTCCGAGCAGCGTGGCGATCACGCGGATGCACTCGAACAGCTCCACCATCACGGTCGCGAGCTCGCCCGCGCGCGCGGCATCCTTCGCGAGCACCCACGGCGCGGAGCGGTCGACGTACTTGTTCGCGGCGCCGACGAGCTCCCAAAGCGAAGCCAGCGCGCGCTGCGTCGAGAACGCGCGGACGTGCGCGTCGACGTCGGCCGCGACCCGCGCGGCGACGTCGCGCAGGTCACTCGCGCCCGTGCCGACGGGAATCCGGCCCGCGTGGTACTTGCCCAGCATGCCCAGCGAGCGCGAGACGAGATTGCCGAGGTCGTTCGCGAGATCGGCGTTGATGCGCGCGACCAGCGCCTCCTCGGAGAACTCGGCGTCGACGCCGAACGACATCTCGCGCAGCATGAAGTAACGCAGGCACTCGTAGCCGTAGACGTCCTTCAGGGCGAGCGCGTCGACGAGATTCGCCGCGCTCTTCGAGATCTTCTGGCCGCCGAGCGTCCAGTAGCCGTGCACGCGCAGCTCGCGGTAGAGCGGGATTCCCGCGCGCTGCAACATGATCGGCCAGAAGACGCCGTGGAACTTCAGGATCTCCTTCGCGATCAGGTGGTGGACACCGGCCCAGCGCTCCGGCCACGCGGGATCGTCCGGATAGCCGACGGCGGTCAGGTACGTGATCAGCGCGTCGGCCCAGACGTACGCGACGAAGCCGTCGTCGAACGGCAGCGGAATGCCCCAGGTCAGCCGTTCGACCGGCCGCGAGATGCACAGATCGCCGAGGCCGCCATCGCGCAGCATCGCGAGCACCTCGTTGCGGTAGCGCTCGGGCTCGATCAGCGACG
>CAZMKX010000022.1:0-15453 GCA_964566375.1 uncultured Myxococcales bacterium | reverse complement strand
GGCGAGATCGAGCTCGACGAGATCGACACCACGCCGTACCAGATGCCCAGCAACCAGACGCCGACCAAGAAGGCCGCCGCCGCGACGACCTGAGCTCGCGCGCGGCGTTCAGCCCCGGGGGCGCTGCGCGGCGGCAAACTCCTTCAGCACCACGAGCGCCGACTCCCAGTTGTACACGTCCTCCTGGTAGTCGAACCGGCCCGCGCCCGCGTACCGCTTGATCGTGATGCCCGGGAACTCGTAGTGCGAGCCGTCGGCGCGCTGGCCGGGCAGGCGGTTCAGCCACTTGTAGACGACGCGGTTGCCGTCGATCGCGACCCACTCGATCGGGTACGTCCAGCCCTTGCACTGCGCCATCGCGGGAAGCAGCCAGGCGCGGATCGCGTCTCGGCCGCGGAACGTACCCAGGTGGTGCTCGACGTACTCGGCTTCGGGCGTGAAGAGGTCGACGAAGCCATTCCAGTCGTCGGCGGTCTGGCGCTCGATCGTCCTCTGGAGGGCGGCCTCGACCTCGGCGCGGGGGTGGTTCGGCATGGCCGCGATCGTCGCACCGCCCGGCTCGCGGTGCAAAGGCCCGGCGCCTCGGCACGGCGCTTGCTCGGCAAGAGCGGGTGAGCACTGCGAGCACGCACACCGGTCGTCCCGTCGCTTCCCCGATCCAGAGCTACCTCGAGTCGCTCCACGCCGAATGCGCGAATCTCCGCGAGGGTGCCGTGGCGACCTACATCCCGGAGCTGGCGAAGGCGAACCCCGACTGGTTCGGAATCTGCCTCGCGACGACCGACGGTCGCCTGTACGAGGTCGGCGACACGCGCCAGGCGTTCACCATCCAGTCGATCTCGAAGCCGTTCATCTACGGCCTGGCGCTCGAGGACCGCGGGCGCGCGGCGGTGCTCGAGAAGATCGGCGTCGAGCCGTCGGGCGAGGCGTTCAACTCCATCAGCCTCGCGCCCGGAACCGGGCGACCGCTGAACCCGATGATCAACGCCGGCGCGATCGCCGCGACGTCGCTCGTCTCGGGTCACTCGGAGGCGGACAAGCTCCATCGCATCCTGACGCTGCTCTCTCTCTATGCCGGGCGTCCGCTCGACCTGGACCGGGCGGTGTACGAATCCGAGCGCGATACCGGTCACCGCAATCGCGCGATCGGACACATGCTGCGCAGCTTCGACATCCTCGGCGAGGCGCCCGACGCGGCGCTCGACCTCTACTTCCGGCAGTGCTCCGTCGGCGTCGACTGCCGCGCGCTCGCGATGATGGGCGCGACGCTGGCGAACGGCGGTGCGAACCCGTCGACGGGCGAGCGCCCGATCCGCCCAGAATTCGTGCAGAACGTGCTCAGCATCATGGCGACCTGCGGCATGTACGACTACGCGGGCGAGTGGCTGTACTGGGTCGGCATGCCGGCGAAGAGCGGCGTCTCGGGCGGAATCCTGGCGGTCCTGCCGGGACAGCTCGGGCTCGGGATCTTCTCGCCGCCGCTCGACGCGCGCGGCAACAGCGTGCGCGGCGTCGAGGTCTGCCGGCGCCTGTCGAGAGACCTGAGCCTGCACTTCCTGAGCGCCGCACGGCCATCGGGCTCGATCGTGCGCGCCGCGTACTCGCTCGCGCGGGTCGGCTCGAAGCGGGTGCGCTCGGAGCGCGATCGGGAGGCCCTCGACCGGCAGGGCGAGCGCGCGCGCGTCTACGAGCTGCAGGGGGACCTCGCGTTCGCGGCCGTCGAGGTGGTCGCGCGCCGGATCGTCGAGGAGAGCGCCGGCGTCGATCTGGTGGTGGTCGACCTGCTTCGCGTCACACAGATCGGTGACGCGGCGGCGGAGATCCTGTTCACGCTGCTCGAGGGTCTCGCAGCCGCGGGCAAGCTTCTGGCCTTCGTGAGCGCGGAGCGCCAGGCGCGCACGATCCGGCGCTGGAGCGAGCGGCTCAGCCAGGCGGGCGGCGGGCGCCTCTTCGCCTTTCCGGAGCTCGACCGCGCGCTCGAGTTCTGCGAGAACCGCCTGCTCGGGCGGAGCGAGCTCGCCGTTGCGAGCGCCGAGCTGCCGCTCGGGGAGCACCCGGCGCTGGACGGCCTCCGACCCGAGCAGATCCACGAGCTCGAGTCGCGGCTCGAGCGCCTGGCCTTCGACGCCGGCGCGCTGATCGTGCGGCGCGGCGACCCGGCCGATCGCATCTACTTCATCGTCCGGGGCGAGGTCAGCGTCACGGCGGAGCTGCCGAACGGGCAGCTCAAGCGCCTCTCGACGCTCTCCGCCGGAATGACCTTCGGCGAGATCGCGATGGTGAACCGCTCGCCGCGCTCCGCCGACGTGCGCGCCGACTGCGCGACGGAGTGCTACGCGCTCGGCATCGCCGCGTTCGACGCGCTCGACGAGAAGCACTCCGAGCTCAAGCTCGCGCTGCTCGAGAACCTGCTGCGCACGCTCTCGCGGACCGCCTCGCGGCTCACGGGCGAGGTCCTCGAGCTCTCGCGCTGAAGCGGTGCGGCCGGGCTTCCCGCCGGAGGGGTGAGCGGAATCGCCCGGGGGGATATGCTTCCCCGCGCTCATGCGCTGGCGCGACGGGACCGCTCATCAGAAGACGCTGTACCTGGCGCTCGTCGGGGCGTACGCGCTCGGGCTTCTGCTGGCCCTCGCGAGTGCGCTCGAGCGCGTCGGTCGGCCGGACGTCGGCTTCACGATGGACGCCCTCGAGCTCTCGCCGTCGCGGCGCGACGCGGCGGACGAAGGCTTGCGCGGGGGAGCCCGCCTGCTGGCGCTGAACGGCTTCGAGACCGCGGGCCACTCCATCCGTCGCGAGGTCTGGCCGCGGCTGATCACCGATTCCGGCGCTTCGAACCGGCTCGTGGTCGAGAAGCCCGGACGGGTCGTGAGCGAGATCTCGATCCCGGTCCGCAAGCTGCGCTGGGGTGACGTCGTCTACGCCGAAGGCGGCACGATCGCGCTCGGCGCGCTCTTCTTCATGGTTGGCGTCGTCACGTTCGCGCTGCGGCCCTGGGCGGTCGAGAGCTGGGCGCTGATCGCGCTCTGCACGGTCGCGGGCGGCTTCCTGACGATGCTGCTCTCCGGTGTCGGCCCGGCCAAGCCGGTCTACGCGATCTACTTCCGCACGATGCTCGGCTTCCTCGCCGCCGTGCCGATCCACGCGGTGCTCGCGTTCCCGGTCGTGCACCCGAGCCTGCTGCGCAAGCCGCCGCGCGTCCTCTACGGGATCTACGCGCTCGGCGTCGCGCACGCCGCGGCGCAGATCACCGCCTGGGCGACCGAGTTCGCCGGGCCGCTGCGCTACATCGGGATCTTCGACACCACGCTCCTGCTCGCCGTCACGCTCTACTTCGTCGGCCGCTGCGGCCGGCTCGCGATGAAGACGAGCGATCCGCTGGTCGCACAGCGCGCGCGCATCCTGCTCGCCGGCGCGCTCTTCGGTGGCTCGCTTCCGGTGGGCGTGCGCTTCGTGCAGGCGGTGCTCGGCATCCACGTGCTCGACATCCGCGTGGCGAACTGGACGACGGCGATCCTGTTGCTCGCGCTCGCGCGCACGACGCTTCGCCACGAGCTCCTGAACGCGCGCGTCGCCGCGCGACGCGCGGTGGTGTACGGCGCGGCGGTGGGCGCGCTGACGGTGCTCGCGGTCGCGTTGGTCGGGCTCTCTCCGTACTTCATGGCGGCCATGCTGCTGCCGCTGCTCTACGTATGGCCGCGCTTCGAGGCGGTGCTGAACGCGTGGCTGTATCCGCAGCGCGTGCGCATGCCCGAGACGGTGCGCGCGATCGGCGAGAGCCTCGCCGAGGCGACCCACGTGGACGGGGTGCTCGACGTGCTGCGACAGGCGCCGACGCGCCTCTCCGACGCGCGAGGCAGCGCGGCGTTCCTCTTCGCGGGCGTGGCGGGCCCGAACGAGCACCTGCGCGGCGGCTCGGCGCGGCGCGCGGACGGTCCGCCGCTCGAGCGGGAGCCGCTCGTGCAGCTGATGATCACGATGCGCAAGGAGATCTTCCGCGAGCAGATCTCGATCGAGCCGCAGTACACCAACATCCAGGCGGAGTGCTACGCCTGCTTCGACCGGCTCGACGCCGACCTCCTGCTGCCGATCCTGCGCGACGGACGCGTGATCGGGGGGCTCGCGATCGGCTCGCGCGAGCGCGGCGATGCCTGGGAGCGGCTCGAGCTCGAGGTGCTGCAGACGATCGCGCACCAGGCCGTGCAGGCGCTGATCCGGATCGAGGCGACCGAGCGGCTCCGCTCTCGCGAGATGGAGTTCGCCGAGCTCAAGCGCTTCTTCTCGCCGCAGATCATCGAGCAGGTCATGGCGCGCGGCGGCGCGGCCGAGCTGCGCTCGCAGCGCAAGCTCGTGACGGTGTTCTTCGCCGACCTGCGCGGCTTCACCTCGTTCTCGGAGAGCGTCGAGCCCGAAGAGGTGATGGCGACGCTCGCCGAGTACCACAACGCCATGGGCCGCCGCGTGACCGAGTACGCGGGCACGCTCGAGCGCTTCGCCGGCGACGGCTTCATGGTCTTCTTCAACGACCCGGTTGAGCAGCCCGATCACGTGGAGCGCGCCGCGCGCATGGCGCTCGCCATGCACGCCGACATCGTGGAGCTGCGCGCCGGCTGGGCGCACCGCGGCTACCGCATCGACGCCGGCATCGGCATCCACACCGGCTACGCCACCTGCGGCTTCATCGGCTACGAGGGCCGCCGCGACTACGGCGTGATCGGCAACGTCACGAACCTGGCCGCGCGCCTGTCCGACGCCGCGAAGGGAGGTGAGATCCTCACGACCGCCACCGTGCGCGCGGAGCTCCGCGACCGCTTCGCCTTCGAGCCCGTCGGCGAGCTCGAGATCCGCGGCTTCCACGCCCCTCAGCCCGCCTTCCGGTTGATTCCGAGCGACGACGCGCGCTAACTACAAGGGCACGATGAAAAGAATCCGACTCGCACTGCTCGCTCTGCCGCTGCTCTCGGGCTGCTTCATCAACGTGAAGATCCCGCTGGACCGCGATCTGGATCGGACCCAGCTCGGGACGAAGGTCGGCGAGGCGCATGCGACGAGCGTGCTGTGGCTGTTCTTCTGGGGCGACGCGGGCACGCAGGCGGCCGCGCAACAGGGCGGCATCACGACGATCACGCACGCCGACCAGCGCATCTTCTCCGTCCTGTTCGGGATCTACGCCACGGACACGACGATCGTCTACGGGGACTGAGTGATCCGGGCGCTCGCCATTCTCGCCGCGCTCCTCTCGTTCGGCTGCGTGCGCGGTCTGGTGTACTACCACGCGACCGAGCCGCTCACGACGCACTTCGACCGCACGCCCGTCGGCAACGGCTCGCAGGCCAAGGGGGACGTCAAGGAGCTGCGCTACAACACCTACCTGCGCGTGATCTGGGACGAGAACTCGATCGGATCGATCGCCAAGGAAGCCGGCTTCCGCGAGATATACTATGCCGACTTGGAGACGTTCTCGGTGCTGGGTATCTGGACGCAGTACCGTGTGCACGTCTACGGCGTGAAGTGACGGGAGAGGCGCCGCGATGAGCAGGACCCCCACGCAGGCGGAGATCGTGGCCGCGCGCCTTCGCCTGCGCGAGCGCTTCCTGCGCAAGATCGAAGCCACGCCGGGCGTCGCGGATGCGAAGCCGCTCGGCAGCGGCCCCTCGAACCGGCACGGGATGCCGCGCGTTCCCGTCGGCCAGACGCCGACGGCGCCGGGCAAGTGGCCGGTTCTGGATCTGGGAACACTTCCGGGTGTCACCACCGCGACCTGGCGGCTTCGCGTCGACGGTGCCTGCCGGAACCCGCTCACGCTCGACTGGGCCGCGTTCATGGCGCTCGAGCAGGTGGACGACGTCTCGGACTTCCACTGCGTGACCGCCTGGTCGAAGCTCGACGTCCCCTGGAGCGGCGTGCGCTTCTCGACCATTGCGGCCCTCGCCGACGTCGACGAGGCCGCACAGCACGTCGTCTGTCACGGCTACGACGGCTACGACACCAACCTGCCGCTCGCCGAGGCGCTGAAGGACGACGTCCTGCTCGTGCACACGGCCGAGGGAAAGCCGCTCCCGGCCGAGCACGGCGGTCCGGTGCGCCTGATCACGCCGCAGCTCTACGCCTGGAAGGGCGCGAAGTGGCTTTCACGCGTCGAGTTCCTGGTCGAGGACCGCAAGGGTTTCTGGGAGCTGCGCGGCTACTCGAACAGCGCGCATCCGTGGCGGAACGACCGGTATTCTTGAGTCGCGTCTTCACGCGCAGTCCAGGAGGTCCCATGAGCGATTCCGTCCACGCCAACCCGATCCCGTCGAAGGGGCAGGCCGGCGCCGATCCCTATTCGATCCCGCTCGACAAGCTCGACGTCTCCGACGCGGAGCTCTTCGAGAGCGACACGCTCTGGGGTTTCTTCGAGCGCCTGCGGAAGGAGGATCCGGTCCACTACTGCGCCGCGAGCGAGTTCGGCCCCTACTGGTCGGTGACGCGCTTCGAGGACATCGTCCACGTCGAGAAGAACCACGAGATCTTCTCCTCTGCGCGCAGCATCGTGCTCTCGGATCCCGAGCCCGACTTCCCGCTCGAGGCCGGCTTCATCACGATGGATGGCGAGCGGCACGACGCGCACCGCCAGGTCGCGCAGCCCGTGGCGTCGCCGCGAAACCTCCGGGTTCTCGAGCCGCTGATCCGCGAGCGGGTGATCGAGATCCTGGACGGGCTGCCGCGGGGCGAGACGTTCGACTGGGTCGATCGCGTGTCGATCGAGCTCACGACCGGAATGCTCGCGACGCTCTTCGACTTCCCCTGGGAGCAGCGCCGCAAGCTCACGTTCTGGTCGGACATGGCGACGGCGAGCGAAGAGCAGCTCGTCGCGATCGGAAGCTCCGAAGAGGAGCGCCGCGCCGCGCTGATGGACTGCCTCGCGACGTTCACGACGCTGTGGAAGGAGCGCGAGGGCAAGCCGCAGTCCGATCGGCTGGATCTGGTGACCGCGCTCGCGAACGGCGCCGCGACGCGGGATCTGAGCCCGCTCGACTATCTCGGGACGCTCATCCTGCTGATCGTGGGCGGAAACGACACGACGCGGAACTCCATCTCGGGCGGCATCGTGGCCCTGAACGAGAACCCGAAGGAGTATCAGAAGCTGCGCGACGATCCGAGCCTGATCCCGAACATGGTGAGCGAGATCATCCGCTGGCAGACGCCGCTCGCCTACATGCGGCGGACGGCGACGCGCGACACGGAGCTCGCCGGGAAGAAGATCAAAAAGGGCGACAAGGTGGTGATGTGGTACGTCTCGGGCAATCGCGACGAGACGGTCATCGAGCGCGCGAACGAGTTCCTGATCGATCGAAAGAACGCGCGACAGCACCTGTCGTTCGGCTGGGGAGTGCACTTCTGCATGGGCAGCCGGCTCGCGGAGATGCAGCTCCGCATCCTCTGGGAGGAGATCCAGAAGCGCTTCCGGATGGTCGAGGTCGTCGGCGCGCCGGTTCGCGTGCGGTCGAGCTTCGTGAAGGGCTTCGCGAGCCTTCCGGTGCGCGTCCATCCCTGGTGAGCGCGCGAACGCCCGGCGCCGACTCGCGGTAGACTCGCGCTCATGAAGATCGAGACGCTCGCGTGCGGCTACGGGCTGATCGAAGGGCCGCGCGTCGACGCGTCCGGGAACCTGTACTTCAGCGACGTGCCCAACGGCGGCGTGTACCGGCGCAGCCCCGACGGGAAGATCGAGACGGTCGTTCCGAAGCGCCGCGGCGTGGGCGGGATCGCGCTGCACGCCGACGGCGGGATCGTGATCTCGGGCCGCAACATCTGCCACGTGAAGGACGGCGCGACGCGAGTGCTCTTCGCGCGCGACGACATTCCCGGATTCAACGACCTGTTCAGCGACGCGCGGGGCCGCGTGTACACGGGCTCGATGCTCTCGGATCCGTTCCGCGTCGAAGGCGAGCGCAAGCTCGGCGAAGCCTTCCGGATCGACGCCGAGGGCAGGGCGGTCGCGCTCTACGGCGGCGTATCGCTGACGAACGGAATCGGCTTCTCGCCGGACGGCCGGCGGATGTATCACGCGGACAGCGCGCGATCGCTCGTCCTGGTGCACGCGCTCGACGACGACGGGCGTGCGACACCGCTGACGCACATTCGGGTCGACGGCGGACCCGACGGGCTTGCGGTCGACGCCGAGGGCGGCGTCTGGGTCGCCCTCTACGACGCGGGCGCGGTCCAGCGCTACACGCCGGACGGCGCGGCCGACCGGCGCATCGCGTTCCCCGCGAAGGCCGTCACCAGCCTGTGTTTCGGCGGCGCCGACCTGCGCGACCTGTACGTCGTGAGCGCGGACAACACCGACGATCCGGCGCGGAAGGGCTCCATCTTCCGGACGCGCAGCGACGTTCCCGGTCTGCCCGCGCCGCTCGCGCGGATCTGAGGAGATCTAGACGATGGCCGGCCCGCTCGACGGAATCCGCGTGCTCGACTTCGGCCGCTACATCGCGGGGCCGTGGTGCGCGGCCCTGCTCGGCGATCTCGGCGCGGAGGTGATCCGCGTCGACAAGTGCGCGGGCAGCGAGGACCGCTTCGTCGGCCCGGTCGCGGACGGCGGCGAGGGCGCGCTCTACCTGCAGGCGAACCGGAACAAGAAAGGCATCACGCTCGACCCGATGAAGCCGGCCGGACGCGAGGTCGTGCGCCGGCTGGTCGCGACCGCCGACGTCGTCGTCGCGAACCTGCCGCCGCAGACGCTGACCGCGATGGGCCTGGACTGGCCGACCCTCCGTGCGCAGAAGCCGACGCTCGTACTGACCACGGTTTCGGCGTTCGGGGCGGGCGGACCGTACGCGCGCAAGCTCGGCTTCGACGGGATCGGCCAGGCGATGTCGGGCTCGATGTACCTCTCGGGCACGCCCGGCGAGCCGATGAAGGCGTACGTGCCGTGGGTCGATTTCGGCACGGCGGGGCTCGCCGCCTTCGCGACGGTCGCGGCGCTCTACGCGCGCGTGGAGACGGGCCGCGGGCAACACGTCGAAGCGTCGCTCCTGCAGACCGCCCTCAGCGTGTCGAACGCGGCGCTGATCGAGCAGCGCGTTCGCAAGCTCGATCGCGTCGCGACGGGGAATCGCAGCCAGATCGCCGGACCGAGCGACGCGTTCCGCACCCGGGACGGCTTCATCCTGGCGCAGGTGATCGGCGCGCCTCTCTTCGCGCGCTGGTGCAAGCTCGTCGGCGATCCCGACCTCGCGCGCGATCCGCGCTTCGCGACGGATCCGGCGCGCGGCGAGAACGGCGCGCTCCTCTCGGAGCGCATGGGCCGCTGGTGCGCGGAGCGCTCGACCGCCGAGGCGCTCGCCGCGCTCGACGCGGCGAACATCCCCGCCGGGCCGGTCTATTCCCCGGAGCAGGCGGTGAACGATCCGCACGTGCGCGAGGCGGGGATCCTGCGCGACTCCGACTATCCGGGCCTGCCGGTCCCCGCGCCGATCTCCGACACGCCGGTGCGTTTCTCGGAGAGCGACGCGGGCATCCGCTCGCGCGCGCCGCTCCTCGGCGAGCACACCGACGCGATCCTGCGCGAGCTCGGCTACGGCGCGGACGAGATCTCCGCGCTGCGCCGCGATGGAGTCGTGTAGGCGCGCGAGCCGCTCAGGCGATGATCGCGAGCAGCTTCTTCAGGATCTCGGCGAGCGGGATCTCGATCGCGAACAGGGGAATCATCGGCAGCGCGACCGCGATCGCCAGCGGCGCGACGTCCTTCACGGCGACCGGGACGGTGCGCATCGCCCGGACGAGCTCGTAGCCCGCGCTGGTGTCGGCCAGCGAAGACGCGTCGGGATTGCCGAGCAGGCTCTCGTCGTTCGCGGTCCCGCCGATCCACTTGCGGTCGAACTTCAGGTGGTGGTCGTGGACGAGCGCGCCGTACTCGAGGAGCCCCGTGAAGCGCACGAGCGCGAGCGGCTTGTTGAAGCGCAGGAGCGGGCCGATCAGCACGACCAGCGCGACGCCCCCGTAGGCGGCGATCGGGAACTTGAAGTCGGTCACGTGACTTCCGCCGTAGATCACCGCGTCGGCGAACGATCCGGCCAGGACGATCGAGATCGCGAGCACGAGCGCGACCCAGCTCGTCTGGCCGACGCCGACGAAGCCGAGCCCGCCGGCGCGATCCGGGTGGGTGGCGACGAGGGCGAGGCGAAGCTTCGACATCGCGCCGAGGAAGCGCGTCCAGATGAAGCCGCGCCAGAGCGAGCGGTAGAGGAGGAACTGGAAGACGGGCAGGCCGACGACGGCATACCACCCGCCCGCGAGCGTCAGGTGCCCGGTGCCGTCGGCGAACGACACGGCCCAGCTCTCGGTCGACGACGCGAGCCGCGTGGCCATCGCGCCGATCGAGCCGCAGACCGCGAGCGCGATCAGCACGAGCTCGGCGACCGTCGAGTCGCGCCGGCGCATCGCGTCGCGCACCGCGCTTTCGTATGCGCCGCGCTCGTTCGCCGGAACGACACCCGAGCGCACGAACGTCGCGGCGACCGCGCGAAGCCGGGGACCGATCGTGACCTCCGAGAGCAGGAAGAGCGGCACGGCGAGAAGCAGGCGGGCGTGCACGGCGAAGTCGCGCGCGAGCGGCAGCGTGACTCCGCCCTCGAGCGCGGTTCCCGCGAGCAGGCTCAGGAGCGCGAGCGGGACCCACGTCACGACGAGGACCACGAGCGCGCTCTTCACCAGACGGGGAGCGGCGGGATTCGCCAGGCCCACGCGGAGCATCAGCCGGAACGTCGGTCCGCCGGGGACGAGCTCGAGCGGAAGCGGAGAGACGGAATCTGAGTTCATGCGCGCAGTCTATCGCGGGGTCACGCTTCCCGGTCGACAGCGCGCAGCGGCTCGTGGCAAGCTGCAGCGCGATGCGAACCGTGACTCTCACAGCCGTCTTGTGGTTGGGTCTTCTCGCTGCGTTGCCGAGCCATGCGCTCGAGCAGTCGCCGTGGAATCAGGAGCGCGTCACCGCGCTCGCGCGCGAGCTCGAGCTCGCGGTCTCGGGTCTGCGCGACGCGGTCCGGAAGAGTCCCATGTGGGAGAACCCGCAGCAGAAGCGCACGCTCTACCGCATCGCGGACAAGCTGCGCCTGATCGAGTCCGAGTCGATCAGCCTGCACGCGCAGCTCGCGAAGGGTGCGGGCATGGAAGAGACGCTGCCGAACTACAACCGCATCCAGCGCCTCAAGCGCGACGCGCAAGTGCTCGCGGCGAAGACGGATGTCTCCGCGATCACCAAGCCGAAGCTCGACCGCGCGAACGAGATCCTGGCGCAGATCGAGCCCTTCTACCCGCCGCTTCCGGAACGAAAGCCATGACCCGCGCTCGCGTACCGAAGCTCCTTCTCACCGCGAGCATCACGCTGATCTCCGTTCTCGCCTGCAAGCCGGCCGAGCCGCCCGCGCCGCAGCTCTCGCCGCTCGAGCTCGAGGCGAAGAATCGCGGCGAGTGTCACGTGATCGCGGTCAGCCAGAGCCAGTTCGATCCGACGCTGGCCGAGGAGCCACCGCCGCGGACGCTGAGCGAGACGCACAAGGCCGGCGGGGACGTCGTCGGCTCGGGAGCGATCGCGAAGGGCGCGGCGAAGGGCGCCGTCGGGGGCGTCGTCGTCGGCGCGATCGCGGGCGACGCCGGAAAGGGCGCGGCGATCGGAGCCGGGGCAGGCGCGTTGATCGGCGGCGTCAAGCGCCGGCAGGAGACGCAGAAGATGGTCACGACCACGCGGACCAATCCGGCGTATACCGAGTACGTGGCGAAGAAGGACGCCTATCGCGCGAGCTTCGACGCCTGCATGAGCGCGCGCATCGCGCCGCCGGCGGCAAAGTGATGCGCCGGGCTGCCGTGCTCGCGCTCGCGTGGTCGTTCGGGATCGCTGGCCCGGCGTTCGCCGCCGGGGACTTCGACGGCACCCGGGCGCTCGATTGCACCTTCGAGGCGGTCGCGGAGTGCGACCTCGATGCGCTCTGCCAGACCGTCGAGACCAGCGAGATCAGTCTGCCGGAGTCGATCCGGGTCGACTTCAACGGCCGTCGCCTGCGCTCGCAGGACGGCCAGCGCTCGAGCCCGATCCACTCGACCGACGTCACCGACGCGGTGCTCATCGCGCAGGGCAGCCAGAACGGCCGAGGCTGGAGCATGACCGTCGACCGCACGAACGGACACATGACCGGAACGATCGCCGAGACGGCCGGCGCCATCGTGCTTTCGGGCACTTGCGAGAAGGCTCCCTAGGCGCTCAGACCTCGAGCCAGAGCTCCTTCGGGCCACGCAGAATCGTGTTGCTGCTCCAGGGGATGGACTGCTCGGGCAGGCGCAGCTTCGGGTAGCGCCCGATCAGGGCCTCGAGTGCGAGCGCGGCCTCGAGCCGCGCCAGCTGCGCGCCCAGGCAGAAGTGGATCCCCTGGCTGAAGCTCAGGTGGCGCACGTCGGTCCGCGTCACGTCGAGCCGCTCGGGGTCGGCGAAGGCGGCCGGGTCGCGGTTCGCGGCACCGAGCAGCAACACGATCTGCTGCCCGCGGCGCAGCTTCACGCCGTGCCAGTCGCGATCGGATCTCACGATCCGCGAGGTCATCTGCACCGGGCTGTCGTAGCGGAGCAGCTCTTCGAGCGCGCCGGGAATGCGCTCCGGGGAGAGCTGCAGGAGGGCGAGCTGCTCGGGGCTGCGCAGCAGCGCCAGCAGCGCGTTCGAGATCAGGTTCGTGGTCGTCTCGTTTCCGGCGACGAGCAGGAGGGAGAGCGTCGCGAACATCTCGGAGCTCTTCAGCCGGTCGCGGTGCTCCTCCGCGGCGGCCAGCGCAGAGATCAGGTCGTCTCGCGGGCTCGCGCGGCGCAGCTCGACGATCGCTTCGAAGTACCGGCGCAGCTCGGCCTGCGCGCGAAGCGACGCGCGCTTGTCCTCCATCGTGCCGTCGCCGAGCGCGCGCACGAACTCGTTCGACCAGCGGCGGAAGCGCTCGTGATCCTCCGGCGGGATTCCGAGCATCTCCGCGATCACGCGCACGGGCAACGGCGACGCGAGCTCGCGCACCAGCTCCATCGCGCCGTGCGCCGGACGCGGGTCGAGCAGCTCCTTCAGGATCTGCTCGATGCGCGGCCGCATGCGCTCGACCGCGCGTGGCGTGAATGCCTTGCTGACCAGGCTCCGCAGGCGCGCGTGGTCGGGTGGGTCGAGCCGGAGCATCGACATGGTGTCGGTCGCGTACGGGTCGGGTACGCCCGCGCGCGCCATGCGCGCGGCCTCCGGGGCGTAGCGCGTGAGGTTCCGCTCGTCGGCGGAGAAGCCCGGATCGCGCAGCACCGCGCTCACGTCCTCGTAGCGCGAGAGCACCCAGCCGTCGGCCGGGCGGCAGCGATGGATGGGATCGTGCTCGCGCAGGCGGCGATAGAACGGGTACGGGTCCGCGCGGAACGACGCCGCCATCGGGTTGAACGTCACGCCCGTCTCGATGCGTTCGACGGCGGCGAGGGTCAGCCCCCGACACAGAGCGGTGACGTCGTCGATGCGTGTGCGCAGGCTCATGCGGTTCTCCTCTCCAGAGCGGGTTCGTCGTGCTCGGGCGAGATCTCGTCGAGGCTCCGACCCGCGGTCTCGGGCAGCGCGAGCGCGACGACCGCGGGCGCGACCAGCGCCACGGCGAGCAGGATCGAGATCGCGCTCCAGTGCGAGCCGGTGACGCCGTAGAGCGCCGACTCGAGCGCCAGTCCCAGGCTTCCGCCGAGCGTGGCGACGACGAGCCGTGCCCCGGCCGCGGTCGTGCGGTGCGAGGTCGGAAAGAGCTCGGCGCCGTACGTGGAGAGCAGCGACTCGTTCCCGATCAGCACGAAGATCAGCGCGATCCAGAGCGGCGCGAGCCAGGGGCCGGCGCCGTTGTAGAAGGAAAGGAAGAGCGCGCAGACCGAGATGCCCGCGGCGATGGTGATGCGCCGCCGGCCGAAGCGGTCCGAGAGCGCGCCGGCGAGCGGCGCGCCGCAGATCGCGAAGGCGCCGCCGCACACGTACAGCAGGCTCACCTGGCTCGGCGACCAGCCGTGGGCCTGCTGAAGGTACTTCGGGCCCATCAGATCCGCGGCCGCGACGCCGAGCGAGAGCGCGAGCGCGATCGCGGACGTGGCGGCGAAGCGCGCGGGGTAGTCGCGCGCGAGCCGTCGAACGGGCTGCCAGACGCCACGCTGCGGCTGCTCCGCGCGCGCCTCGAAGCGCGCGGTCTCGGGCAGGCTGCGGCGCAGCCACGCGAGCAGAAGCAGCGGGACGAGCCCGACCAGGTACAGCCAGCGCCAGCCCTGCGGAGTTCCCGCCGCGAGCGGCAGCAGCATCGCCGCCAGGCCGACGCCGCACGACTTGATCGCGAAGAGCGCGCCGATGCCCCAGCCGCGCGCTTCGGCGCCGAGCTCCTCGCTGATCACGACGACCGCGAGAAGGAGCTCGGCCGTCCCGAACACGCGCGCCAGGAACTGCAGGACCACGAAGCTCCGCGCGTCGGGCGCAAGCGCCGTCGCGCCGGTCAGCGCGGTGTAGGCGAGCACCGTCCAGAGCAGCGCGCGCCGGCGCCCGAGGCGGTCGGCCGCGAGCGCGATGAACAGGGCGGGCAGCGCGCCGAGCCGCAGGATCGAGCCGAGCCAGCCGACCTCGGCCTCGCCGATGCCGAGCCCGCTCTGGATCTGCGGCAGCGCCATGCCGAACAGCGACAGGTCGTACTGATCGAAGAGCGTCGCGAGCGAGACCAGTCCGAGCACGCGCCACTGCCTCGACGTCAGCTCCGGCGAGCCGCGCAGGAAGGGGAGCCAGCGCTGCCAGCGCGGGCGAGTGAGTGCGAGTGATTCGGTCACGGCGCACACGCAGAGCAAGCCCGGTGCCAACGCGGGCTCGCTCGCGGCGGGACGCGCTGCGCGTACCTGCAGGTTCGAGCCGACACCGCGCAGTGGCGGGGCGACAGCCCGCTCAGCGCTTGCCGCGCTTCTTGTGCTTCTTCTGCGCCTTGCGCTGATCGCGCTTGGCCATGGCCTTCTGCGCGCGCATCGCGCGTCGGTTGCCGGGCATTCCGCCCATTCCGGCGAGCGCGGAGGGATCGAAGCCGGCCGGGAGCTGCGGCATGCCGCCCCCCGCCGCGCCGCCGCCGCCGAACATCCGTCCGACTCCGGGGATCTTCGAGAGCAGCCCGCCGCCCGCGCCGCCGCCGAGCTGCGCCATCATCTCTCGCATCTGCTTGAAGCGTTGGAGCAGGCCGACCAGGTCGGTGACCTTCGTGCCCGAGCCGCGCGCGACGCGGTTCTGGCGCGACGCATTCAGCTTCTCCGGGTGTCGCCGCTCGTCGGGCGTCATCGAGGTGATCATCGCCTCGATGCGCTTCAGCTCCTTTGGATCGACGTTCGCGCCCTCGGGCATCATCTCGCCCATGCCGGGGATCTTCGCGAGCAGGTCCTTCAGCGACCCCATCTTCTGCAGCGTGCGGA
>CAZMKX010000021.1:13450-15587 GCA_964566375.1 uncultured Myxococcales bacterium | reverse complement strand
TCGATCACGCCGACCCGATCCCGATCCGCCGGCAAGCCGTCGTCCGATTCACCGGCCGGATCTGCGCTGAGGGACTCGAGATCCACCCAGAGCGTTCGGTCGAGCGTCCACTTGAGGCTGCGTGCGAGTTCTACTCCGTGCGTCCCGCGCGCCGACGGCCGGACCCGCCGCAAGTCGAGAAAGCGCGATGCCTCGGCCCACTCACCCGCACGGGCCGCGACGAGAAAACCGCGCATCGCGCTCTGCGGAGATCCACCACTGCGGTCCCCTTCGGTCTCTCCCGGATCGCCCGCGGCGGAAGCAGTAGCAGCCGGCGAGAGAGCCAGGCCGACAACGGCGATCGCCGTTACACACTTCTGCGTCCATCTGCGCGTCGCAGCAGCTGACACTGGCTGCATTCCGGAGGCTCCCATTCGCGTGGAGTCTTCGGATAGCGAAGATCCAGCCGAAGATCTTGGGTTGCGACTCGTCGATCCACGCGCTATCGGAAGACGGACATGTGGAGCGCGAACGATGATGCGCGGCCTGGTCGTTGTGAACTGCAGCGAGCGAACGTGCAGCCGAAACTCGATCATGCGGCGATCGGCAACGGGCGCGTACTCGCTCTCGTGTCACCGACGAGTGCGATCGATTGGCTCTGCATGCCTCGTTTCGACTCACCGTCGCTCTTCGCGCGCCTTCTGGACGCGGAGCGTGGCGGCACGTTTCGATTCCTCGAGGACAACGAGGAGATCGGCGGAGCGCTGGCTTATCTGCCGAACACGAACGTCTCGCGCGTTCGGTTCGAACGCAGCGCATGCGCGTGGGAAGTCATCGACTTCGCGCCGAGGATTCCGACGGGTCTCGGCGTGACGGCGCCGCTCGAGGTCGTCCGACTCGTGCGACCGCTTCGCGGTGCGCCGCGACTGAGTGTCGACCTCGACGCGCGACCGGACTACGCGCGCGCGACTTCGCGCCTGATCCCGATGCCCGGCGGGCTGCTGATCGAAGGTGCGGAGTCGCCGATCTTCGTGCGCTCGAACCTGCACACCGGTTGTCTCACGGAGCGGGCGCCGTTCACGCTCGACGCGCCGGTCTTCGTGATCCTTTCCTGGGGGCCGAGTGCGTCGTCGTACACGCTCGAATCGGTGCTCGAGAGTCTGGACAAGACCGTCGCGGGCTGGCGCGTCTGGGCGAAGACCTGCGCGCTGCCGACGTTCGCGCCCGCGGCCGTGCTGCGCTCCGCCTTGTGTCTGAAGCTGCACGTGAGCGAGGACAGCGGCGCGATCATCGCCGCAGCGACGACGAGCATTCCCGAAGCGATGGCCACCGAGCGCACCTGGGACTACAGGTACTGCTGGCTCCGCGACGCCGCGTTCGTCGTCGAGGCGCTGCGGCGAATGAGTCACCTCGCTGAAGGCGAACGCTTCATCGGGTTCTTGCGACGCACCGTCGAAACTCGCGGCCTGCAACCCGTCTACAGCATCGATGGCGAGTCGGACCTGCACGAGCAGATGCTCCCCCACCTCGCGGGCTTCGGCGGGAACGGTCACGTCCGCATCGGCAACGCTGCGTTCGCGCAGCGTCAGAACGACCTGATGGGCGAGATCGTGCTCTGCCTCGACACGGTTCTCGGCGACCCGCGCATCCACGAGGACGACCCGCACGCGATCTTCCCCTTCGTCCAGCGATTGGTGGAGCAGGCGATCTCTGCCGCGGGGCAGGATGACACCGGAATCTGGGAGTTCAGGACTCAGCTTCGCCCCTACACGTTCTCGCGCGCGATGTGCTGGGCGGCTCTCCATCGCGGCGCGACGATCGCGCGACGACTCGGGCACCTCGAGATTGCCGAGCGCTGGGACGCGCTCGCGCGCAACGAGCGCGAGATCGTCCTCGAGCGCGGCTACAACGCGGAGCTCGGATTCTTCACGCAGGCGCTCGACGGCGAGTTTCCGGACGCGTCGAACCTCCTGCTTCCGACCATCGGGATCGTGGATGCGCGCGACGCGCGCTTCGTGTCGACCGTCACGGCGTACGAAAAGCGCCTGGTCCAGAACGGTCTCATGCTTCGCTACCGGAACACGGACGACTTCGGCGAGACGACGAGCGCCTTCACGATCTGCTCGTTCTGGTGGGCCGAGGCGCTCGCGCTGATCGG
>CAZMKX010000021.1:0-13350 GCA_964566375.1 uncultured Myxococcales bacterium | reverse complement strand
TCCGGCTCGGCTGCTTCGGGATGGGTATCGACGCACTCGGTTTCGAGAAGACGGCGCAGCTTCCGACGGTGATCGAGCAAGCGCGAGTGGTGCGAGGCGAGAGCGATGGTCAGATCCTGCTCGGCATCGATCGGCTCGACTACACCAAGGGCATTCCCCGCCGCCTCCTCGCCTTCGAACGGCTTCTGCAGAAACACCCCGAGCTCTGCGGCCGCGTGCGGCTGGTTCAGGTCGCAGTCCCCTCGCGCGAGGACGTGCGCGCATACCGGGCATTCCGCAGCCTCGCCGACGAGCTGATCGGGCGCATTCACGGCCAGTTCGCCACGCCGAGCTGGGTTCCCGTGCACTGGATATATCGGTCGCTCACGCGCGAGGAGGTCGTCGCGCTGTATCGCGCGGCCGACGTGATGCTCGTGACACCGCTCCGCGACGGGATGAACCTGGTGGCGAAGGAGTTCGTCGCATCTCGCGTCGACGAGGACGGCGTACTCGTGCTCAGCGAGTTCGCGGGCGCCGCTTCGGAGTTGTCCGAGGCCATTTCCGTGAACCCGTTCGACGTCGAGTCGGCGGCCGATGCGTACCACCGCGCGCTCACGCTCCCGCTGGATGAACAGCGTTCCCGGATGCGCGCGATGCGCGCGCGCGTTTTCACGCACGACGTCGCGCGCTGGGTCGAGGGATTCCTGGGTGCGCTGCGGAACGTCATCCCGCGCGACGGGGCCGCGGCGCTCACATCGACGCCGAAGCAGGAGCTGGAAGATCTCGCGCAGCGGATCCTCGAAGCTCCGCGGCGTGTACTGCTGCTCGACTACGACGGCACGCTGGTACCTTTCGCCGCGACGCCCGAGTCGGCCCAGCCGGACGCACAGCTGCTCGAGCTGATCGCGGCGCTCGCGAGCGCACCCGACACGGAGGTTCACATCGTGAGCGGCCGCGGCCGCGGGATCATCGAGGAATGGTTCCGAGGGATTCCGGTCGGGCTCCATCTCGAGCACGGTCTGTGGTCGCGCGCGCCCGGCTCGGACGATTGGACCGGTGGACCACCACCGGACGTCGCTTGGCGAGACGCGGTGGTCGAGATCCTCTGGGACTTCACTTCGCGCTCGCCGGGCTCGCTGATCGAAGAGAAGAGCGCCTCGCTCGCCTGGCACTACCGCGGAGTGGATCCCGAGTTCGGCTCCCTGCAGGCCAAGGAGCTGCGCCTCCACTTGTCCGAGCGCTTGAGCAACGTGCCGGTCGAGGTCATTCCGGGCGAGAAAGTCGTCGAGGTGCGCCCGCACGGCGTGAACAAGGGTCGCGTGGTTTCGCGCGTTCTCGCCGGAGCGGAGGAGGAGCCGCTGATCGTCGCCCTCGGAGACGACCGCACCGACGAGGATCTCTTCGCCGCGCTGCCCGAGAACGCCATATCGGTCCACGTCGGACCGTCGCCGAGCCGAGCGCGCTATCGCATCGAGACGGTGGCCGACGCGCGCGATTTCCTGCGAGCGCTTCTGACACGCGACGGATCGGACCCGCGTGCTTGACCCGATCGACCTCTCGATCATCGGCGCGTTCATGCTCTGGTCCCTCGTCTCCGGCCTGCGCGCGCGGCGCGCCGCCTCACGCGACCTGGAGGAGTACTTCCTGGCGGGTCGCACGCTGCGCGGCTGGCAGGCGGGCATCAGCATGGCGGCGACCCAGTTCGCCGCCGACACGCCGCTTCTCGTCACCGGTCTGATCGCGACCGCGGGTGTCTTCTCGCTCTGGCGACTCTGGATCTACGCGCTCTCGTTCCTGTTGGTCGGCTTCGTCCTGGCGGGCTGCTGGCGCCGCGCACGGGTGCTCACCGATGCGGAGCTCACCGAGCTCCGCTACGGGGGTCGCGCTGCGACACACCTGCGAGTCATCAAGGCCGTCTACTTCGGGGGCATCTTCAACTGCACGGTGCTGGCGATGGTCCTGCTGGCGGCGACGGCGATCGCGGAGCCGTTCCTGCTCTGGGACCGCTGGCTGCCCGTGGGACTCTTCAGCGCGCTCGAATCCGCGGTGCGTGCCGTCGGCGTGCCCTTCGCGCCGGCCGCCGCGAACGGCGCCGATCTCTGGCTTCGCTCGACGAACAATCTTCTCTCCGTTCTCTCGATCGCGGGCATGACCGCGCTCTACTCCGCAACCGGCGGATTGCGCGCGGTCGTGCGTACGGACGTGGCGCAGTTCGCGCTCGCGATCCTGGGCAGCGCGCTCTATGCCGGATGGATGCTGTACGAGGTCGGCGGGTTCGGCGCGCTGCACGCGCGGCTGGACGCGCTCGCACCGGGTGTGACCGGACTGGGCGCGAGCGAACTCCTCGCGTTCACACCCGACCTGGCCGCCGGCGCGGCGCTGCCCGTGCTCGGCGTGATCGCGTTGCAATGGCTTCTGCAGATGAACGCCGACGGAACCGGGTATCTCGCGCAGCGCGTGATGGCCTGCCGCTCCGACGCGGACGCTCGCCAGGCGACCGTCGTATTCACGCTCGCGCAGGTGCTGCTCCGGAGTCTGATCTGGCTGCCGATCGGACTCGGCCTCCTGCTCGTCTTCCCCATCGTCGGCGATCTGCAGGGTGATGCGCTCACCGCCGAGCGCGAAGCGACGTTCGTACGCGGCATCCGCGAGCTTCTGCCGACGGGCGTGCGCGGCTTGATGCTGGCCGCGATGCTCGCCGCGCTCGCTTCTACCATCGACACACATCTGAACTGGGGCGCGTCCTACTGGACGAACGACATCTACCGGCGACTCGCGTCGCGACGAGGCCGCGAGCCGGGAGGGCGCGAGCTCGTCTGGGTCGCTCGCGTGTCGACGGTGGGCGTGCTGTTGCTCTCGCTCGCGATCATGTCCCAGCTCGGCTCGCTGCGGAGCGCCTGGGAAGCGAGTCTCCTGCTCGGCTCGGGAATGGGCGTGATGCTCCTGCTGCGCTGGTTTTGGTGGCGGATCAGCGCGCGCGGAGAGCTCGCGGCGATCGGCGCCTCGGTCGTGCTCGCTCCGCTCGTGCTTCACCTGCTCCCGCCGGAGCAGTCGGCGCTGCGATTGCTGCTGGTCGCTGCGGGCGCCGCGGCGATCGGAATCGGCGTCTCCGTCTGGCTCGGCCCCGAGGACGCCGCGCAGGTACGCGCGTTCTATCGCCGCGTGCGGCCGCCGGGCTTCTGGGGACCGGTGGCGACGGCGTGCGGCTTCGAGCGGCGGGCAGACGCACGCCGGCTGTCGCGCGGCCTCGCGGCGACGATCCTCTCTGCCTTCGCGATCTTCTGCCTGCTCACGGGCGCGGGCAGCTGGATCGCCGGGAGCCCGGCCCCAATCGGTCTCGCGTCCCGCGCGCTCTGGATCGCGGCTCTGCTTACCGTCGGTTCGGCGCTGCTCCCGTTCGGCCTGCGCCTCGGCCGCGAAGAAGTTGCTTCCGGGCCGCGCTCAGATGATCGTGCGCACGAGTAGCGCCAGCGCCGCGATCGGAATTCCGAGCAGCACGAGTGCGTGCACGGCCGCGATCGAACACCAGAGTGCGTAGGACGCCCGGTCGCCGGCCGTCGGCGCCGGCTCCGGTCGATCGACGCCGAGACGCGCGCGCAGCTCGCCGACGCGCTCGGCGAGGAGGCGCTGCGAGAAGCCCTCTCCGTACAGGCTCCGGCTGTGACGGCCGCGCACGAAGGCGCGCCAGGTGCGGCCGGGATTCACGAACCAGCCCATCACCATTCCCTGCAGGTTGATGAACCACGCGAAGGGGTACGGGCCGCAGCCGGCCGCGATCTCCCAGGCGCTGATCTCGCCCTCGCCCGTCCAGTCCGTTCCGTAGCCGGTCGCGACGTGGTGCAGGTCGTGCATGGCCACCGCGCGGCGACGCGAATCGGTGTTGGGGAACCCGACCGGGATCGGTCCGATCTTCCCCAGTGACACGAAGGCCGCCGCATAGCCGCCGTCGGGCGGAAATCCCGCGCGCTCGAAGTAGCGCGCGCGCGCCTCGCCTACCGTCAGGGACGCATCCGCAGTCGCCATCGCCTAGCTCCTCCTCGTCGATTCACGCGCCCTGAGCCCGTCCATCTGCAGCTCGAGCGCCTGCTTCAGTCCCGGCTCGACGCTCTCGCGCGGGAGCATTCCCGTGCCGAGCCAGCCGAGCATCCAGTACCCGTAGTGCGCGAACAGGGCCATCGCCGCGCGCGCGGGCGCGAGGTCCGCGCGCAGCTCGCCGCGCGCTTGCGCCGCACCGACCAGGCTGGTGACGTGCTCGGCGAACTCGCGCGTGAGCCGTCCGAGCCCGCCCGGATCGTGCGTGCGGAAGAACAGCTCCTGCACGATCGCCTTCGAGAGCTTGGGGTCGCGCGCGTAGTACGCGATGAAGCGTCCGAACAAGGCCATCAGCTGCGCGACCAGGCCATCGGCCCGTCCGGCTGCGGAAACGCCCTCCGCGAAGAGCCGCCGCGCGTCGGCCTCGAAGGTCAAGAAGAGGAGCTCGCGCTTGTCGCGCACGTAGAGGAAGAGCGTCCCCGTGCCGATCCCCGCGCGCTCGCAGATCTCGCGCGCGGTCGTGGCCTCGAAGCCCTGGCTGGCGAAGAGCGCGCGCGCAGCGGTGGTGATCCGGGCGAGCTTCTCGCGCTTGTTCCGCACGCGCAGACCGACTTCGGCTTCGGGCATCGGCTTCGGCTCCATTTCTGATCACGTTCAATTATGATCAAGATCATTATTTCCGCAAGCCCGTGATCTTGCGCACAAACTGCTTGAGGACGATCGAGAGCCACCCGATGGGAAGGGGCCCATCCAACGGCAAAAGGGGGATCCGTTCATGCTTTCTTCGACTTCCCGGGGGCTCCGGCTCTCATTGGCTGCGGGCCTGGTCCTCGGCGCGCTCGCGCTGGCACCGACGAACGCGAGCGCTCAGTGGACGAGCGACGTCTGCGTCGACGCGTCGGACGTTCCGTCGATGTTCTTCGGGAACTTCGCCGGCCTCGACCACTGCGAGGCGCTCTGCAAGAAGGCCGCGGACTACTGCGACAAGTTCGTGAAGGACGCGACGAGCTGCGAGAAGACGAACGCGAAGGGCTACTACTACTTCATCGAGAAGGAGGACTGCGATCCGATCGTCGACGATTCCGATCGCAAGGACTGCAAGCAGTCGGTGAAGCAGGGCAAGAAGTTCATCGACGACTCGATCGACGACGACAAGTCCGATGCGCTGATGGGCTGCAGCGACTATCAGTCGGCCTGCATCATGAACTGCAGCGCTCCGCTCTGATCGAGACTCTTCGCCCGGTCCTCGCCGCGACGGCGAGGACCGGGCGCGTCTTCGTCGAGCTCCCACCCCCCTGGTGGAGAGACTCCGATTCGCCCGAACGCCTCACGCGCCCGACTGCTCGCGCTGCTTCTCGCCGGACCGATTCTCGCGCTCGTCGCGAGTGACCTGCTGATCGAGCGGTCGACGCCGCTCTGGAGCTGGGTCGCGCGCGAGTTCCCGCGCCGCCTCGACGACGACTACCTGGGCGAGGCGCTGCTGCGCACGCTCCCGCCCGGGCGCGAGAACGTGGTCCTGCTCGGCAACAGCCGCGCCGACGACGGCGTCGACGTCGCGGTGCTCGAGAGGCGCTTCGCATCGCGCGGCCTCCGCTTCCGGAACCTGACGGTCGTCGGCTCGGGCGTGGTCGATCAAGCCATGCGCGCACGCTCCGTCGCCTCGCTCGAGCCCGGAATCGTGATCGCGATGATCGACGCGGCCTCGCTCCGGCCCGACGGCTGGGTCGACGAGACCTTCGCGTACGACGCGTCGGCCGCGCTCGAGGTCTTCACGCCGAGCGAGTGGCTGGAGGAGCCGGAATTCCACGTCGCGGGGCTCGCGGGTCAGCTGCACGTGCTCGCGCGCCACCGCAGCTCGCTGCAGAGCTCGGCGCTGATCCGCCTGGGACGCGAGACGTTCGTGGGTGTGAAGCTCGCGCTGATCAAGCGCGCGGTCGCCGCGATCGAGGCCGAGCCGAACGAGGTCGTGACCTGGCTGAAGAGCACGACGCCCGACCCGTACCCGAACACCAGCACGCGCGCACTCGCATACCTGGCCGGATGCATGCGCGAAGCGGGCACGCGACTCGTGGTCGTGGAGGCGCCGGCCCATCCGATCCTCGTCGCGCCCGCGGTGCAGGTGCGCGTCGACCGCTTCCGCGCGTTCGTCGCGGGCCTGGCCGCGAGCGAGCACTTCCGCTTCGTGCCCGCGACCGACCTCGCAGCCCTCGACGTCGAGCACTTCAAGGACCTGATCCACGTGAACGCGGACGGCCGCGCCCGATTCACCGCGACGTTCGGCGACGCGCTCGCGCCCCTGCTTCCGGAGCCCGCGCTTGCGCTTCAATAGCTTCGAGTTCGCCGTCTTCCTTGTCGCGCTGCTCGCGCTCGTGCCGCTGTTTCCGCGCGGCCGGCCGCGCCACGCGCTGCTGCTCGCGGCGAGCTACGTCTTCTACGGCTCGTGGAACTGGGCGTTCCTGATCCTGCTCTGGATCTCGACCGTGCTCGACTGGCACTGCGGGCTCGGCATCGGCCGCGCCGACGCCCTCTGGAAGAAGCGCGCCTGGGTCTGGGCGAGCGTCGTCGGGAACCTCGGGATCCTCTGCTACTTCAAGTACGGCAACTTCTTCCTGGACAACATCGCGTTCGTCTCGGGCCTGGATCCGGAGCCGTTCTACCTGTCGGTGGTCATCCCGCTCGGTATCTCCTTCTACACCTTCCAGACGATGACTTACACGATCGACGTGTACCGCGGCGAGATCGAGCCGACCCAGAGCCTGCTCGAATTCTCGCTGTACGTGACGTTCTTCCCGCAGCTCGTCGCCGGGCCGATCCTGCGCGCCGGCGACTTCATCCCGCAGCTGAAGCGCACGGAGCCCGTGACCGACGCCGAGATCCTCACCGGCGTCGAGCTCTTCGGGCTCGGGCTGTTCAAGAAGGTCGTGATCGCCGACAACCTGGCGATCGTCGCCGACCGCGTCTTCGCCGACCCGACACACTTCAGTGGCGCCGCGATCCTCGTGGCGACCGCCGCGTTCTGGATCCAGATCTACTGCGACTTCTCGGGCTACTCGACGATGGCACGCGGCATCGCCCTCTGGTTCGGTTACAGCCTGCCGCAGAATTTCGACTACCCGCAGCTGCGCACCAATCCGGTCGAGTACCGGCGCGCCTGGCACATGACGATGGGCCAGTGGTTCACCGACTACGTCTACAAGCCGCTCGGCGGCTCGCGCGTGGGCGACTTCAAGCTCGTCCGCAACATCATGATCACCTGGACGCTCACGGGCCTTTGGCACGGCGCGAGCTGGCACTTCGTGCTCTGGGGCTTCTACAACGGCGTCACGCTCGCGATCTACGTGCTGGTCATGCGCTACAAGACCTGGTCGCTGCCGGCCTTCCCCGGCAAGAGGCTCTGCGGCTGGGCCTGCCAGGTCGGGCTGCTCCTGCCGTCTGCGGCGCTCTTCCGCGTGGGCGACCTGTCGGCCTTCACGAGCCTGCTGGGCCGGGTCTTCACCGGCGCGCCCGGGCGGGCGATCGCGCCGGAATGGGCCCTGGCGATCGCGGCGCTGACCGCGGTCCACTGGCTGTTTTTCTTTCGCTACCGCGAGGGCGTCCTGGCTCGGCTCGGCTGGCCCGTCCGCATCGGCCTGGTCGGCTCCACGGCCGTCGCGATCGCCTGCCTGGCCGCGACGGGCCGCCCTTTCATTTACTTCCAGTTCTGACCGGCGCCTGCACCGGAAAGCTGCACCCGGGATAGCAGTTGACGACCGTGCGGCGTATCAGTACAACGTGATCGCCTCCGGGGTGAGGCCTAGTCTATTAATCGGGATTTGGAGGATCGGGAATGCGTGTCATGAGGTTCGCGTGTGCAATGGCCCTGAGTGCGGGTTTCGCGCTCTCCGCTGGCAGTGCATTCGCCGGGGTTCCGGGCAGCGACATCTTCGAGGGCTTCTGGGTCATCGACGACAACAAGGAGCCGAACACCGTCCAGTGCACCTTGGACATGTTCGACACCGACCTGTCGAGCGATGTGGTGGCGGACGGGGTCGGTACGGGCGGCGCGATCGTCGTGATCGACGTGTTCTCGACCGAGCCGACCGACACCAACCGCGACACGAAGCAGGGCCGCGTCCGCCAGGATCGCTACGCGCAGCTCGACATCCGCTTCGACGGCGTCTCGACGCTCGGCGGCGGCGTGTACCCCGAGAAGTGCAAGATCGACGTGAAGGTCAACGGCGACAAGGGCAAGGGCGAAGGCACCGTCAACTGCAAGGGTGACGGTCTCAACACGATTCTGACCGCCAACGAGATCGCCAGCATCCAGGCCGCCTTCGTCAACAGCAAGCAGGTCAAGTTCAAGACGAACGACAACAAGCAGACCTGGGATCTGTCGATGAAGTGCAAGGGCGATGCCTTCAACGAGGATTGAGAGCCGACCTCCCCGGAGGTTGATCTCTCGCGAAAGCGAGTGACTGCGGGGTGTCCGAGCCGAGCTCGGGCATCCCGCAGTTTCTTTTTCAGAGCGCGGCGATCTCGACCGGGATCCCGGTCATGAACGCCTGGCTCGAGCGTGCTTGACGGCCGAACCGCGCCCAACTACAACGTCATCGCCTCCGAGGTGAGGCTTGGCCGATTAATCGGGATTTGGAGGATCGGGAATGCGTGTCATGAGGTATGCGTGTGCAGTGTCCCTGAGTGCGGGTATCGCGCTCTCCGCTGGCAGTGCATTCGCCGGCGCGCCGGGAAGCGACATCTTCGAGGGCTTCTGGACGATCGAGGACAGCAAGGAGCCGAACACCGTCCAGTGCACGCTGGAGATGTTCGACACCGACTTGTCGAGCAACGTGGTGGCGGACGGGGTCGGTACGGGCGGCGCGATCGTCGTGATCGACGTGTTCTCGACCGAGCCGACCGACACCAACCGCGACACGAAGCAGGGCCGCGTCCGCCAGGATCGCTACGCGCAGCTCGACATCCGCTTCGACGGCGTCTCGACGCTCGGCGGCGGCGTGTACCCCGAGAAGTGCAAGATCGACGTGAAGGTCAACGGCGACAAGGGCAAGGGCGAAGGCACCGTCAACTGCAAGGGTGACGGTCTCAACACGATTCTGACCGCCAACGAGATCGCCAGCATCCAGGCCGCCTTCGTCAACAGCAAGCAGGTCAAGTTCAAGACGAACGACAACAAGCAGACCTGGGATCTGTCGATGAAGTGCAAGGGCGATGCCTTCAACGAGGATTGAGAGCCGACCTCCCCGGAGGTTGATCTCTCGCGAAAGCGAGTGACTGCGGGGTGTCCGAGCCGAGCTCGGGCATCCCGCAGTTTCTTTTTCAGAGCGCGGCGATCTCGACCGGGATCCCGGTCATGAACGCCTGGCTCGACAGCGGCTCGAACGAATCCGGTCCGATCGGCAGCAGCACGTTCGCGTTCACGCCCGGCGTGCGCGCGGCGACCTTCATGCCCGCGACGCCTTCGTGGCCCCAGCCGTGCGTCAGCGCGACCACGCCGCGCATCAGAGTCGGCTCACTCTCGATTTCGAGCTCGAGCGATCCGTTCTCGTTCCAGACGCGCACTTTGTCCCCGGACCTAAGGCCCCGCGCCGCGGCGTCGTCGGGGTTCACGTAGAGCCGGTTCCGATCGCGCTCTCCGCGCTTCATCTTCTCGATGTTCGCGTACCAGCTGTTGTGCATGTACGGGTCGCGGCGCGTGATCAGCTTCAGCCGCGCGAGTCCCTCGCCTTCGAGCTCCGTGAAGATCCGCTCCGCGCGCTCGAGCGCCTCCGCGAACGCGGTCGGGCAGCAATCGACCTTGCGATCCGGCGTCTGGATCTGCTTCTCGTAGAACCTTCCGGGCGCGAGCGGCTCGAAGACCAGACCGTGGGACGAGGCGCGCAGCTCCTCGAGCGAGTGGCCGCGCGTCTTGAGCATGTGGTCGATGCGTCCCCACAGCTCCGGTGCCGGACCGGCATCGAGCGGGGACTTCAGCCCGAGCGCCTGCGCGAGACGGGCGAAGATCCACCACTCCTCTCGCCGCTCCGCCTGCGCGGGCACGACCGCGTCGGTCCACTGGATCCACGGCTGGTGCTGCAGACCGAGCCCGGTGATGTTCACGTCGGCGCGCTCGTACATGTCGGTGGACGGCAAGAGCCAGTCGGCGTACTCGCCGGTCGCGTTCGCGTAGAGGTCGATGCAGACCAGGAGCTCGAGAGCGTCGAACGCCTCGCGCAGGCGCGCCTCGCCGCCGATCGAGAGCAGCGGATTGCCCGCGACGACGATCAGCGCGCGCACGGGCTTCCTCGCGTCGAGAATCGCGTGCGAGAGCAGGTTTCCCGGCAGCGAGCCGCGGCGCAGCCGACCGAATTCGGTGTCGGAGAATGACTGCGCGAACTCGCGCCTGCCTGCCTTCGCCGCCTCGTAGAAGCCGACCGACAGGATGTTCCCGCCCCGCCGGTCGAGGTTGCCCGTCGCGAACGAGAGCATGTGCAGGAGCCAGTACGCGAGCGTCCCCTGGCGCCCCATGTTCACACCCGTCGACAGGTGGACGGAGCAGCTCTCCGCCTCGGCGATCTCGCGCGCGAGCGCGCGAACCGACGCGGCGGGAATGCCCGTGACCGTCGCCGTGCGTTCGGCGGGATAGCGCGCGACGAAGGCGCGCAGCTCGTCGACGTGCACGCCGTGCGCGCGCAGCGTCTCCTCGTCCAGCCCGCCGATCCGGTCGAGCTCCGCGAGCAGCGATGCCAGCAGGTACACGTCCGTGTCGGGGCGGATCAGGATCGTCTCGCCCGGCTCGGCCGATTCGCACTCGCGCGGGTTCACGAAACGGATCCTCGCGCCGCGCTTGCGCGCGACCTTGAAGGCGCGCGCGGGATCGGCGATCGAGATGAAGCTGCCGTGCGAGACGCGCGGATTCGCGCCGAAGACGAGCAGAAGCTCCGTGTGCTCGAGGTCCGGAATCGGGTGGATCGTGCTCGAGCCGAAGACGGCCTCGCTGCCCGCGAACTTGTTGGCGCAGTCCTGTGTACCCGAGCTGAACGAGCGACGCGCGCCGAGCTGCGCGAAGAACGCGCCGGCCGCCGGGCCGGCCTGGGTATTGAAGGCCGCGGGGTTCCCGACGTAGGACGCCACCGCCTCGGGCCCGTGCGCGGCGACGATCTCCCGCAGCTTCGCCGCGACGCCGTCGATCGCCTCGTCCCAGCTCACGCGCTCGAGCCGACCGTCCGCCCCACGACGGAGCGGGTGGTTCAAGCGGTCGGGATCGCGGTGGATGTCGATCCCGGCCAGGCCCTTGTTGCAGGCGAAGCCGCGCGTCACAGGGTGCTCGCGGTCGGGACGGAGGGATTCGAGGCGGTCGTCGACGACCGACGCCACCAGACCGCAGGCCGGCTCGCAGACGCGACAGAACGTGTGGACGGTGCGCTCGCTCAAGTCGGATCCTCCGCGCAGCAGCCTACCAAATCGACGCGCGCGCCGACGCGCGCCAGCTCGTGATCCGGTCGATCGAGATGCGCAGGAGCCGGGGCTCGCCGTGCGAGAGCGGAACGCGCGCGTACTGCGGGTACTTCGCGCGCAGCGCGCCGAGCGCCCGCGGGTGCGCGGCCGCGGGCACCGTCTCGGCCCGGCCCTCCACGCGCAGCCACCAGAGCGCCTCCCAGTCGTCCGCGTAGCGGTCGAGAAGCAGGGCGACGCGCGGATCGGCCGCGATGTGACGCTCGCGCGCGAGCACGCCGTCGGCCTTGGGCTTGCCGTCGATCGGCGAGAAGAGCGCGTCGCCAACGCGCGCGAAGACGACCGGCACGGGAACGGGCGCGCCGTCCGCGCGCAGCGTCACCAGCCGGCCGACGGGCCAGCGCGCGAGCAGGTCGTCGATCTGGCCCGGTTCGAGCTCCACCGCGCCTCGCCTAGTTGATCGCGTACGGCTCGGCGAGCTGGAACGCCGCGATCTGCGCGTCGAAGCGCTCGCCCTTGTCGGTCACCATCTGGTACGTGCCGGTCATCGAGCCGAACGGCGTCGACAGCGGACACGCCGAAGTGTACTCGAACGCGTCTCCCGGCCCGAGCACCGGCTGCTCGCCGACCACCCCCGGGCCACGCACCTCTTCGACGTGGCCCTCCGCGTCGGTGATCAGCCACTCGCGCGAGACGAGCTGAACGGTCTCGCGCCCCTCGTTCGAGATGCGGATCGTGTACGAGAAGAAGTACTCGTTCATCAGCGGGCGCGAGCGCTCCGCGACGTACTTCGACGCGACGTTCACGCGGATGCCGCGCGTCAGCGCTTCCGAGCTGCCCAAGCTTCCCTCCCTTGCTTCACCGCGCGCGAGCTCCGAAACGCGCGAGCCCGACGACGAGCGCGAGCGCGCCGAGCCCCGCGGCGACTCCATAGGTGCCCGGCCCGCCGACACTCGGCCACAGACCGGTCGTGAACAAGAGCGGCGCGACGATGCGCGAGAGCGCGGTGGCGCTGCCGTTCAGGCCCTGCGCCTCGCCCTGGTTCGATTCCGCGGCGCGCGACAGCAGGGCCGTCAGCGTGGGGGAGAGCAGCGCGAAGCCCACGGCGACGGGAATGCCGCTCAGCACGAAGCCCGTCCAGCTCGCCGAGAACCCGAACGCGCCGAGCCCCGCCGTCATCAGCCCGCAGCCCGCGACGAAGAGGCTCGTGTCGGAGACGCGCCCGACCAGCGAGCGCAGCACCCCGCCCTGCACGAGCGCCGAGACGACACCCATCGCGGTGAGCACGGCCGCGATCCCGCGCGGTGTCGCGCCCAGCGAAGCCTGCGCGAAGTAGCCGAACGTGGAGTCGACGGCGATGCGCGCGGTGGACGTGAGGAAGCTGCAGACGAGGAACGGCGCGAGCGGAACGGCGATGCGCAGGAGGGGAACGCGGGCCTCGGCCGCGCCATCGCGCGACGCGCGCGCTTCCGGTCCGAAGCTCTCGGGCAGCGCGAGCGCGACGCCGACCGCGTTCGCGAGGCCGATCGCCGCCGAGACGAAGTACGGCGCGCGCACGCCGAGCCAGGCGTCGGTGAGCGCGCCGATCGCCGGCCCGAACGTCACGCCGAGCCCGATCGCCGCGCCGAGCGCGCCCATCCCGCTGCTGCGCTTCTCGGCAGTCGTGACGTCCGCGACGTAGGCGAAGAGCGCCGGGAGCGCCGCAGCCGAGAGCAGGCCGCCGAGCACGCGCGCCGCGAGGAGCTGCGCGAAGGTCTGGCCGATTCCGAACAAGCCGAAGCCCAGCGCGTAGCCGCACAGCCCGATCACGATCGCGGGCTTGCGCCCGAAGGCGTTCGAGAAGCGGCCCCACAGGGGGCTCGCGACGAACGACGCGAGCGGGTACGCGGCCAGCAGCCAGCCCGCGTGCGC